>JBBRJR010000042.1:0-13157 GCA_038218865.1 Kapaibacterium sp. (SeqCode)
CGTGCTTTTCAATCGTTTCTATCAACCGGATATTAATTTAAATGATCTCGAAGTTGTGCCGCATGTAGATTTAAGCACGTCGGCAGATGCACGTATCCCGATGCGTTGGATTGCGATTTTGAAAGATAAAATCAAGGCTGATTTGGCGGCTAATTCTGGCATTCACACTGGCGAAGACGCTATAAAAATGCTTATGGTCGGTGCAAATGTAACTATGGTTTGTTCTTCTATTTTAATAAACGGAATCGGACATTTCCGCACGTTAAAAGATCAAATGACAAGCTGGATGGATGCCAAAGAATATTCTTCAGTAATGCAAATGCAAGGCTCAATGTCGCAAGCTAAAATCGGCAACCCCGATGATTACGAAAGAGCTCAATACATGAAAGCAATTACTAATTATAAGTTTGGATATATGTAAGATTAGTTTTCGGTTACCGGTAGCCAGTTATCGGTAAGAATAGAATAAACAGGTTTAGAGTAATTACATTAATTCCTAAACCTGTTTATAGTATATTGTCGATGGTTTTACAATTCGTATCTTATTCAAAAACCGATAACCGATAACTCTAACGCCTCGTTAGCTCCACTATTGTCTCGATATGATACGTATGAGGGAACATATCGACTGGTTGGACTTCGCCGACCGCGTAATGTTCGCTGAGCATTGCTAAATCTCGTGCTTGGGTAGCAGGGTTGCAACTGACGTAAACAATTCTTTCTGGCATTATCTTCAATATGTGATTTATCAAATTCTCATTCATGCCTATTCGCGGAGGATCGACGATAATTACGTCCGGCTGCGGCAAACTTTCCAAAAGCTCGGGTATTTTTTTCGAGTGCAAATCCGCTTGGTAAAATTCTACATTGCTAAGCCCGTTCATCTTTGCATTTTCTTTTGCATCTGAAACGGCGCTGTCAATTAGTTCGATTCCGATTATTCGCTTTACCTTCGGCGCTGCTGGTAGAGTAATTGAGCCACAACCGCTGTATAAATCCCAAACTGTTTGCCCAGTATTAAATTTTGCAAATTCAAGAATTTTCCCGATAAAACTATCTAACTGATAGGAATTTGTTTGGAAAAATGAAAACGGTGAAATTTTAAAATTACATCCCAAAATGCTCTCAGTGATGAACAAATCATTTTTATCTGAACGGATTTTCCCGTTTGCTACAGAACTTAATTTGTCATTTTCGGCATGAGCAGCGATTTTGACAAAAGGGAACATTTTTGGTAGCTCGCTAACAAACCAAGCAGCAAAGTCTTCTTCCTCTTGCGAAGTAATAGGGGAGGTGATAAGTATAGTCATCAAAGCACTTTCATGTACAGAAAAGCGAAGTACCACATTTTTCAAGAATCCAGTGTGGTGCTTGAAATCATGAGGCGCTATGCCGTCATTTTTGGCTTTTTCGCGTACGGCATTGATAATCAGGTTGCCTTCCTCTGGTTGAATATAGCAAAAATCAATATCAATTATTTTGTCATATTTGCCGGGTACGTGCAAGCCAAGTGCAAAATATTTGTCAAGCTCCAAGTCCGAATTCATTTCCTCGAATGTGAGCCACCTTTGCGAACCGAAAGAAAATTCCATTTTGTTGCGATAGCCAAATTCACGCGGGGATGGCATTGTTTCGTGAACAACTTTTGGTTCTACCTTGCCGATGCGCGTTAAAGCATCAATAACCTGTGTGCGTTTCCATTCGATTTGCTTAGCATAGCTTAAGTTTTGCCAGGAGCAGCCGCCGCAATTGCCGAAATATTTGCACTTAGGAGCGATCCTATCTTCCGAGCTTTCTAATATTTCACGTACGAAGCCCTCGGAGTGATTCTTTTTCGATTTCGTGATAAATGCCATTACTTTTTCGCCCGGCAATCCGCCCTTTAAAATATAGACCTTGCCTTCTTTTCGAGCAATGGATACGCCCTCGGAGCCTAATGATTCAATTTCAAGTTCGATTAAACCTTCGCTTATATTCTTTTTCTTCATTTTTTTTACTCTATTATTATAGGCTTTGTCGCCTTTTGATTATTAATTTCTAAATTTAAAAACAGCGAGCAATTTACGCACGGCATGTCTTGTTTGTTAAGATATATGATACTTTGGTTGCTATTGATAAGACGTGATAAATCAAATGTTCTACCGTCTAAGGTAGTAGCGCTTAGCTTAGCGGAATTGAAATTCAATCCACTGTTTAATTTCATGTGAGATGTGTTCGTTATTGGATTGGGATATACTTCAAAACTAAAATGATTATCAATTTCGTGTGTTGGTACGGAAAGTATGATGTCTTGAGTTTTTAAGACTATAGTATTAGTTTCGTTGTTTTCATAAGTAATTTTCATTTGTGATTCAAAATCTGCTTTATCATTATTTAATGAATGGAGTGTAACGCGGAAGACGCCTAATCTGTGAGGAAACATTCTCAATGTATCGACATTATGGCTATAAGTAAAAAATTGTTCAGCTGAGGGATTAATCATTTCGATATTAGAAATTTTAGTCAATGTATCGCCTAAATTTAATACTCTGACCCAAGACCAGTTCTCATCTGCATTTTTAAAATATATAGTGTCATCAGCTGTATGCAAAATAGCTTGCTTAGTAAAATCCGGGTGAGCAATGGTATTAAAACGATTGATAAAACTAGGATATTCGACAAAAGGATTGTGATTTTGCTGGTAAGCAAATATTGCTTGCGAGCGGGCGTATTCAGTACCATCGACGGGATCTATATGGGCAAATGTCTTTAATGCTTCTTCTTGCGAATTAATAAACCCTGTCGGATTGTTATATCTTATTGCGAAATAATACAAACCACGAGCTATATCGCCCTTAAAAGCATCTCGTGGCTCGAATACAGTAGCGCCCTTGGCATTCACACCTAATTTTGAGCCATTATCTTGGTATGTTACGCCCGAAGTTACGAAGTCGAAAGGAAAGCTGCCGCGCTTAGAGTTAGCCGGCTCATAAGTAGGACGGATATGATATAAATCACTTTTTTCGGGTTCGGAATCTGCGCCCAAAGACTGGGGCCAAGTGTGTTCAGTATTGAATTTTGTAGTATTTACATCGGGTATGTCATTTGTTTTGACTTTCCGTCCAGTATAAATACATTCGACTTCTCCATTAACATTGTCAATCGTTGACCACATTTGAATTCGTGCATCCTTATAAGAATATATTTTATGAGGCTTTACAAAATTAGAAAGCCAAGTAACGAGTTCCGCGCCTTTTAAATTATCAGTCGGCGAATAAATGGGATTGTCGTGCGAGCCGTTTCCTTTAAAATACGAAACAAAGACGTATTCCAGAGAGTCAGTTCGGACTTTAAGCAAAATATAAGCAAAATAATCAATATTGTCAGTCGGGGAAAACCTTATTGGTATGAAGATTGCAGTATTTTTCTTTATCGTTTGGGGTGTGAAAGATGCTATTTCGAATGCTGAATCACCTATAATCTCCGCAGAAATTACTTTTACATCTGAATTTGTTTCGGCTTCGACACCACACATTTTCTCGGAAAAAGCATTAATAGGTACTTTTCCAAAATCGAGAATATCAATTAATTGTGCATTTAAGTAAGTAATATTTAATATAACTAAAAAACTTACAAACACAAAACGAGAAAAATATTTCATAAAATCTCCAAAATTATAATTTTATTTTAGCAAAAATAACACTAAAAACTTAATTATTCAAGAAATTATAGGCATTCGATAATATATAAGAATCATGTGCCGGAAAAATATAAAAAAACTCCGATTGAGTTTAGAAATTCAATCGGAGTTCTTTAAAGTAGAAAGCGAATTATTTTACAATTACTAATGGTAATTGTGAAGAAACGCCATCGACGTTAGATAAGATATGATATTTACCTGAAACGTATTTGCTTGCATCAAAGTTAATATTATATGTGCCAGCATTCATTGTTTGATTTACAAGATTAGCGATGGTTTTGCCTGTTGCATCAACGACGTTGATATTAACATTTTGCGAAGTACCTGAAACAGTATATTCAAAATTAGCTGAATTTTGAACAGGATTAGGAGACATTTTCATATTGAAATTATCTGCGGTATTGTCTTCGACACCTGTTGTTGCAAAAAGCCAATTCACGATATTGTTGCCTAATGTAGGTTTGGTTCCATCGCCAGTTCCCTCGAAGCCATAGCTGAGGAAGACAACGCGAGTTGTGGGCAATTCGATTTTCATACCGGCGTAACCGGTCATCATACCGCTTTGATCAACATATTCCAATATCGGAGTAGTCGTAGTTGTATTTTTCGACATTACATTTTCTGTATAATACAATCTTCTTTTTGGGTCTTGAGAGGCATTGGCATTTATCAAATAAGTCAAGCCTGAAGTTATCGGATCATTTTCTAAACCGCGCACCATAGCTGTAATGTAGCCTGTGATTTGATTATTTGCTACAGTTATTACTTGATTAGGATCCCCAACAACGCCTAATCCAAGTGTATTTTCAAATAAATCGATGGCATCTGGATTAGTTTCGCTTGCACTAAATATGTTAAACAGTTCCAATTCTGAAGTTATAAAAAGCTTAGTTCCATTAGTTATAGCAGTTCTAATTAAATCTCTCAGGGCTTGCCCTTCTTGGTCATCCCTTGAAAAAATACCACGACTTGCATAACCAGAAGCAATAGTAATAAAATCGAACATGGAAGCCGGATAATTACTGATGATACTTGGATTATAAGGCACTTGTACTGTTGTAGTTTCAAATCCCGGTTTTTCTTTTAAAATATTTGTAAAAAATGAAATATTTGGGTTAATGCCTATAACTAAATTCTTGGTATTCGAGGTCAAAACAGAAACATTATCATGACTTGCATACGCAGTAATTCCTGATGGAGCAACCGGAGTAACTGTAAATTTGATATTGATATATTCAGCATTGATATCAGCTTTTGGAGTAGCCCAAAGATTACCTTTGACTGTGCCGTTAGCTGGAATATCAATTGTAGGATTTGCAAATTCTACAGTCCAGTTGTCGCTTTCTGTAGTCGAAGCTAAATTTACAGTAACCGGTTGGTCTGTAAAATTAGTTATATCGAATTCTTTTGCGACTTTCACGCCCGGATCAGCCAAAAGATTTGGTTCTTCTATTGCAACTTTCACGCGTAATTCTGGTTTGTAACTTTCGGCTGCGTTTAGTATAGCAGCGTCTGTTATACTGGTGCCACTACCTACATAAGCTTGTACCAAGCCTACTGAATAAAGATCTTTGGCTTTCCATGCTGCAGCTTTTTTCACTGTGTAAGTTTTTGTATAAACATCGCCTGCTTTAACTGTAGCAGGAAAAAACATTTTATCACCCAAGATGCCATCCAAAACTTTGCGAAGTACTTTCATGTGCTGATAACCCGGCAAAACAGATGGTTGGTCGTAATAAGGATTACCCTCAAATCCTGGTCTATTTGTTAAAAAGTTCTTTTGATCCCATTGTGAGCCAGTTCCCGAGCAGCTGTCTTCGACGACATAAGCGTTTATAGCCAATTGGCGATTATCATCTTTCAATACATTTACAGTAACTGTAATATAGATTGAATCATTTGTTTCGTTGTAAACAAATGTAGTCGCTACATCTACAATTGGCTCCTCATCAAGCAAACTCTCAGCTGCTGCGTACCACATACCTCTATCGACAACTCTTGTTGTGCCAAAAAAATGCCTATCGACCAAAGCCGAAGGATAGCCAGTTACTTTAAATGTGCTGGCTAACTGAGATTGCTCTGGTAATACCATGGCGTCGCCATTGTGCCATTTGACGCCAATAATTTGGTCAGGATACTTTTCAATAAGCTTATCCATTACGACGGTACCATCGACGCACCATCCGCACCAAGCGCCAGTTTGTTGCTCGAGCAGTACTTTTTTCTTCGCTGCCGAAGCGTTGCTTGAAAAGCTTAGCGTAAGAACAACTAAAACTATTAAAGCCAAGCCTAATTTTGTTGAAATTTTATTCATAAATAATGCTCCAAAAATTGTTTAAGAAAACTAATTTTAAAAATGAATATACTGTAAATATCTATTCTTATAAATTAAGTAATTTCTTTTTAATTACAAAGAAAATAAATTGATGGAGCAGGAAAAATTATCCCCAGAAAAAATTGTTGGGTTAAAATGAAAGGCGGGTTCGTGGCAGCATTTTTTTAATTCTATCTTTTTCTTGTTCTGTGAGAGGATTTCTCTTTAAATCCAGAACTCTTAAACTGGTCATATTACTAACAGAAGAGGGAAGGGATCGTAATTCGTTATTTTCTAATAAAAGTATTTTGCAATTCTTTAAATAAGAAAACTCATCAGGCAGAAAACTAATCGTGTTCCCACTTAAATATAAGGAATTTAAATTGTACAACGCTCGAATAGAACTGCTAACGCGAGAAATTCTATTGCCAGTTAAGTCAATATGTCGTAAAGAATTTAGTTGGAAAATGCTGTATGGTATCTCATCGAAGTTATTATAGGAGGCAATAAAACTTTCTAAGGTTCTGACGTTCGCCAGCCCTTCCGGAATTCCCGTTAATTTATTGCTACTTATATCAATATATTCTAATCTCGGAAAGCTAAAAATGTTATCTGGCAATCTCATTGTTTTGCTTCCGGCAAACGAAAGCCGAGCTACGTTAATCATTCGTGATATGCAGTCGGGAAAAGAAACAATTCTATTGCTGTTTAAGTTAATATTATTAAGAGTCATCAAACTGCAAAATTCATCTGGCAATGCAGATATTTCGTTGTTTTGCAAATCAAGATAATCTAATTTGCTGAGTTTCCCAATCTCATTTGGTATCGCTTTGAGTTGGTTATTTCCTAAATATAATTTAGTAACTGAAACGAGTTTGCTTATTTCCGAAGGTATCGCTGAAATCTTATTGCCGTTTAAATCAATTGTGGAAATAGAAGTAGGCAATTGAAACGAGAAATAACGTAAATTGTTGTTAGCTATCGACAGATCAGTCAAATACTTCAAACCAGACAAGCCCTGTGGCTCTATTTGCAATTTATTGACGGATAAATCCAAGACACGGAGAGCTGATATATGATAAAGCCCATTCGGGATGTTGTTTAAGTTATTGTTCGATATATTGATAATTTCCAATTGTTGCAATTGGAAAAGTTCTTTTGGGAATGTCTGAAATTTATTAAAGGAAAGATTTATCTCTTTCAGTTTTCTCAGATTAGAAATTTCTTCAGGCAAAGAATTTAAATTGTTATAGCTCAAATCCAAATATTCTAAATTTTGCATATCACCAATTGAAGGCGCAAGTATGTTTAGATTTTTTTTGGCGAGGGAAATACGGGTTAACCAAGAGGATTTGCTCAACGCTTCATTAACAGAAGAAAATTCCGAACAATTACTTAATGGCAATGGCTTACGTCCGGAACGATTTATCTGGGAATAAACATCAATATAAGCAAAACTCAGAGTGAGAGTAGCTAATATGATAATGTTAAAATATACTTTTTTGTTCATTGCGAATTATTACACGTTTAATCAACACATACTAAAAAGTAATTTCTACTCATAAGTCCTCTCATTAGTTTTAAAAACGTTTCAATTTGTATGAAACATATTAATTTCAATTATGAACGAACGAATTCATAATTCATTTTATAATCTCAATCAGTTTTAATTTTTTCTATGGCTAATCGTTTTTCTGCCATCTTGGACAACTTAACGAAAGGAAGCCCGAGCAGTAAATAAATGGCTGCAACAATTATTCCCGTCCCAATATAATCATAATATGTGGAAGCTAACTGACCATACACCTTTGTCAGCTCAACCATAGTAATAACCGAAACGAGCGATGAATCTTTCAAAAGAGAAATAAAATCGTTGGTTACGGGTGGAATAACTATCCTAAAAGCTTGGGGCAAAATTACTAATTTCAGTGCATGCCGCCGGCGCATACCAAGCGAAAGAGCAGCTTCCATTTGACCTGAGTGCACCCCGGAAAGTCCTGCCCGATAGTTTTCTGCTTCGTAAGCTGCATAGTTTAACCCCAATCCCAAAATTGCTGCCAAAAAAGGCGATAATTTAATGCCGATTGTGGGCAAAGCATAAAATATAAAAAATAATTGAATAAGCAAGGGAGTGCCACGAATAGCTTCTATATAGATCGTCGCCAAAGTGCAAAAGGGCTTAGGGAAATAGACGCGAACTATTGCTAACATAAGCCCGACTACAATAGCCAGAAGCATTGAGAGAATCGTGATTTCCAGCGTCATTAAAGCTCCCTTGCCCAGAAGCGGCAAGAAATTAACATAACGCATAATCTTACCCCCAAGGCTTAAATTTGTACTCTGAGATTCAACGTATTGATTGTACATCACTGGCTCTGCAGTCGATGGCGTTCTGTCTTCCAAATATATCGCCATCATTGCGTTCCAGAGCTTCCATCTATCCAAAACCTTCCGCAAACTACCGTTTTTAGATATTACGTCGAGCGCTGAGTTTATTTGTGCAAGAAGTTCTGGGTTATCCTTCGATATTGCTATGCCATAATATATTTCGCCAACGGGATCGCCGACGGATTTTAATTCTTTATTCCATCCGACATAGTACAATGCAATAGGGGAGTCCACGAGTACAGCCTCTGTTCTGCCGTTTTTTAAGTCCTCGAAAGCATTCGTTTCGCCTTCGTAGCTTAATATGTTAATCCCGCCTTCAGCATTAAGTATTCTTTCTGCTAACGAATACTTTAAAACGCCAACCTGCTTGCCTTTCAAATCTTTCATAGAAGCAATGTTAGAGTTATCCATGCGTACTATAATCTGTTCGCTCGTGATATAATAAGGTTTTGAAAAGAATACCTCATTGCGGCGGTCATCTGTTATTTCAAGACCATTAATAGCTATGTCATAGTTTTTCCGAGCTAAGCCTGGGATAAGTCCGTCCCACTGATTCTGAACGAATTGGCTCCGCCGCCCTAATTCCTTGCTTATAAGCTGCATAATTTCGATTTCAAAGCCGATTAAGTTGGTTGGCTGCTTAGGGTCTTGAAATATAAAAGGTGCATTGCTTTCGGCATCAGCTGCCCACCTTAGGGGTTCTGCCGCTTTGGTTTCGCAAAATGCCAACGACAGCAAAACTATCAAGAATAAATACAGCTTCGGATTATGTGCTTTCAATAAAAGTGGTACGTCTCTTTTCATTGCATTTCTTTTATTTTGTCTCTTTTAAAATAATTCACGCTAATTAAAGAAATTTACAAAAATTCTTGTAAATTACCAAAAGAATAAATTTGATCTTAACTTTACTGTTATTATTTTTGCCTATACTCTTACGCTTTTTCCGTATTTTTGTGTTTTATTTAAATTGAATGTATTTGACATACACTAATTATTATGATTAATTTTGAAAAATACCCGCTACCAAAGCGGATGAGACACCATATTTCTCCAAACGTATATTTGCCGGTTGATGATCTAACGCACATTCCTGATTATTATCCTGAGCCTATTAAATCAGTAGATTGGAGCTTGCATTTCCAAAACCAGCGTCCAGCTGATGTGCTCGATATTGGTTGTGGGCGGGGAAAGTTTTTATTTGATATGTCGTTTCTTTATCCTGACACAAATTTTCTCGGAATAGAAGTAAGACCTGCTCCGGCGGATTGGATTAAAAATGTCGTTGCCGAAGAAAAGCGATCGAATATTTCGGTGTTGCTTTATTCTGTTGCTAACGGGCTTCCCTTTCTTAGCGAAAATTCCATAGAAAAAGTTTTTTATCTTTTTCCGGACCCGTGGCCCAAGAAAAGGCATCACAAACGAAGAGCATATAACTTACGCTTTCTCCAAGAAGTACACCGCGTACTTAAGCCGCAAGCAAATCTTTTTTTGGCAACGGATATGGAAATAGTACATCTCTATCATTTAGAAACGCTCCGTGAGTTTGGAGGGTTTGATGTCAATATAATAGAAACGGATGATGAATGGGGGTTCCCGATTACAAATAAAGAAGATTTCTGCCGTCAAAAAGATATTCCATTTTTTAGGATTTCTGCTTCAAAAATTTAATCCTTATGTCATATATCACAACAGAAATATTGCTGAAAGCTTATCGAGAAGGATTTTTCCCTATGGCGTCTTCGCTAAATGGGCGGATATACTGGCATTCTCCTCAAGAAAGGGCGATTTTTCCTATTGGAAAGATAGTTCCTTCTCATTCAATGAAGAAAATACTTCGGCAAAAAACATTTAGCTTTACTTTAGATGGGGATTTTAATTATGTAATCTCCAAATGTTCCGAAAGAAGCGACACTTGGATTTCTCCAGAAATCATTGCTTTGTACAATCAGTTACACGCTCTCGGTAAAGCTCACTCAATCGAAGCGCGATTGGGCAACGACATTGTCGGAGGCTTGTATGGCGTTACTTTAGGCGGCGCTTTCTTTGGCGAATCGATGTACAACGACGTTAGTAATGCCGCAAAAGCAGCATTCTATTTCCTTGTTGAGCATCTAAAACAAAAGAAGTTCATACTGCTTGACTCCCAGTTCATAAATCCTTTCACCGAGCAATTAGGGGCTATCGAAATACCTCGCGGGGAATACTTGGATTTACTTAGTATAGCCCTTGCTCTTGATTGCAATTTCATTGATTGATAACTAATAAAAAACTATATAATTATATCGCAGACAAGATAGAAAGAGCCAACGATTAAGAGCGGTTCATTCAAACTTTTGGCATAATTATAAGCATCTTGTGGAATATTAATTTCGATTACGTCAGGAAAATTAAGCACTCGCGCGGTATCAGCTAAATTTTTGCTCGATTCAGAGCGTGGAGTATTCGGCTGAGTAAGAATTAATTGTTTTGCAAGAGGCTTTAATTGCAAAAGCATAGCCGAAGTGTCTTTGTCAGACATCGCTCCGAATATAATATTAAACAATTGGTCTGGATAAATTGACGAAATGGTTTTAGTAAAGCATTGCAAGGCTGCGGGATTATGCGCAACGTCGATAATAGTTAGCGGATTAGACGAAATAAGCTCAATCCGACGAATAAAATTAGTATTTTGCTTTACATTAGCGACGCCCCGAACCACATCATCATTAGTAAAGGGGAAACGTTTGCGAATATGCCTGAGGGAATTTATCGCAACGAGGTGGTTAGCAAGCTGATGGTCTCCTACTAAAGGCGTAAGCAGCGAGTCAAAACGGTGGAGGTCGCTATCAACAAGAATTTCAGCCTTATGTTCGGGAAGATAACGCACAAGTTCAACATTAAAGGTATCAGTAAGGTAACATTCGGCGTCGGTAGAAAGGGCTATATCAATTAGAACAAAAAGCGGCTTACTTTTAAGTTCGCCCAAGACCACCGGAACATTCGGTTTGATTATTCCACCTTTCTCCCGAGCAATATCAGAAAGCGTTGAGCCTAAATATTCAGTATGATCGATGTCGATAGAAGTGATAACGCTTAATATAGGAGTAATAACGTTCGTCGAATCAAAGCGACCGCCTAAACCAGTCTCGATTACGGCAATATCAACATGCTTTCGAGCGAAATATTCAAACGCAAGAGCCGTAGTAAGTTCAAAAAAGGTTGCATCGAAAGGTTTTCCTGCCGCAATAAGAGACTCCGCCAGTTCGGCAAGGTCAATATCAGGTATGTTAACGGAGTTAATACTTATTCTCTCGTTGAACTTATATATATGAGGAGAAGTATAAAGCCCAACAGAATATCCCGCCTCTTGAAGGACGGAAGCAATGATCGAAGCAACGCTGCCTTTGCCATTAGTACCGGCAATATGGATTGTGGGGAAACTATTTTGAGGGTTATTAAGAACATTTAGAAGCGAAATAGTGCGTTCCAAACCGGGATTAATGCCCTTCCGCTCTAAAGCAAAAAGTTCTTTTAGTGTATCTTCTAAATTATTTGACATAATATTTAACATATTTAATATATTTGTACGACTTTAAACAATAAGAACGAACAAATTATATAAATAATTGCAGGGAATGATAATGGAATATAGCGGATTTGATGCCAGAACAGTATTAATCACCGGCGCCAGCAAGGGAATAGGCGCTGCAATAGCAAACGAATTAATAAAAACTGATTGCCGATTAGTATTAACTGCAAGCCGAGCTGAAAGTTTTAAAGAATGCCAGTTTGAAAAAGAAAGAATCACTATATTGCCAATGGATTTGTCTAAATCAGAAGAAATGCAAACTGGAATAGAGCGTTTGCGCACTCTAAATTATAAGCCCGATATACTAATAAATAACGCCGGCGTCGGAATATTCAAATTATTCAGCGAAATAACAATGAGCGAGTTCGATGAGATGATGAACGTGAACTTTCGTTCGCCATTTTTCTTAACGCAAGCAATGATTGAGGATATGTCATTAGCGGGATTTGGCTTAGTAGCGAACGTTTTGTCCGTAGCAGCAGAAACTACCTTCACAGCATCAAGCGTTTACAGTGCATCAAAAGCCGCTTTACTTCAAGCAATGAAAACTTTGCGCAAAGAAACAAGGAAAAAGGGCATAAAAATAATAAATTTCCTTCCGGGAGCAACGAGTACAGGTATATGGTCAGAGAAAGTACTCGAAGAATCAATGCACCGAATGATGTCAGCAGAGAGTTTGGCAAAAGTAATAGTCGAAACGATTAATTCAGCAATATTACACGATACACACATTGAAGAAATGACCATACGCCCGCAAGGCGGAGACTTATAAAAAGAAATTTATATTTTAATATAAAAGACATTATACAAATTACATAAAAATGGAATGACATTGAACAATGTTTTAATTACCGGAGCAAGCGGCGGAATCGGGGAAGCACTCGCAAAGCTCTATTTAGAAAAAGGCTGGAACGTAATATTGCTCGCCAGAACAATAAATAATGCAAGCATTCCTAAAAAAGAGAAGAGCGAAGGAAAAGTAATGCGAATTTCTTGCGACGTAACAAAATTCGAGGATTGCGAAAAAGCCGTTCAGTTGGCACGAGAGGAATTTGGTCCTATAGATTTAGCAATTTTGAACGCCGGAATAAGTGGATCGGATTCATTTTACGACTTTTCTTCAGAAAATTTAAAAAGAATATACGAAACAAATGTATTTGGTGTTACAAATTTCATGGAATTGCTTCTGCCAGAAATGATACAGCGCA
>JBBRJR010000043.1:0-13091 GCA_038218865.1 Kapaibacterium sp. (SeqCode)
GAGTATTATTTCAATAACGCCGGCAATCAAATGAAAATCCTTGCCGATTCCATTTACGCTCGCTACATTCAAATTTCGGATAATCCTTCATTTGAATTTCCCGAAAACGGCTACCATGGCGAGTATATTATACAAATTGCAAATGATTTGATAAAGCAGCACGGCTCTGAATTCACCCAAGGCACAAACCAAGACCTTGCCGCTATCCGAAAATTCGGAGAAAGCTGGTGCTTTGCAGATATTAAGAAAACGCTCCATCGGATAAATATCTCGCAAGATGTGTATTTCAATGAAGATTCACTTTACAAGGACGGGAAAATTAATGCCGTTCTTAATCAATTTAAAGAAAAAGATCTTTCATACGTAAAAGACGATGCTACTTGGCTTGCGCTTTCGCGTATGGGACTGAGTGACGACAGAGTTATTGTCAAATCCACTGGCGAGCCTACGTATCGCCTGCCTGATATAGCTTATCATTGCGATAAATTTGATAGAGGCTTCGACGTTATCGTCGATTTATTCGGCGCCGATCACATAGCTACTATTCCCGACGTTCTCGCAGGATTAGAGCATTTGGGATATGATTCAAGCAAAGTGAAAGTACTGATTCATCAATTTGTTACGCTCACTGACAACGGCGAGCAAGTCAAAATGAGCAAACGCACCGGCAAAAGCTATACATTAGATGATTTACTGGACGAGGTAGGGCCCGACGTAGTTCGCTTTTTCTTACTCATGAGAAGCATTAATACTCATCTCGAATTTGATTTGGCTTTGGCAAAAGAAGAAAGTGACACAAATCCTGTTTTCTATCTGCAATATACGCATGCCCGCATTTGCTCGATTTTCGAGCGAATTCAGCAAGAGGGCATTACTCCAGAGGAAAGCATAAACTATACGTTGCTCCAAGAGCCAGCAGAAATTAATTTAATTAAAAAAGTAAAGAAATTCAGCGACATTGTGCTTTTGGCAGGTACAAAATGCGAGCCGCACATAATAGCCGATTATCTGCTCGAGCTGTCTATAGCATTCACTGGTTTTTATCATGATTGCAGAATATTAGGAAGTGAAATCCCCCTTCTTTCGGCTCGGTTAGAGTTACTTCGTGTTACTCGATACGTTCTGAGCAGCGGTTTGTCGATACTCGGCGTTTCTGCTCCCGAGAGAATGGACAAGAAGATTTCGGATTAAAATGGAAACATTAACCCAGCGACTCAAGCCTTGGCTTGAAGCAACACGCCCAAAAACGCTTGCAGCGGGAATTATTCCCGTTCTAATCGGTGTGGCGGCAGCTTCGAGCCAAACTGAAATAAATTTTGGCATAGCAGCACTTGTTCTTATTTGCTCAATTTTGATACAAATTATAACAAATTATATAAATGAAATATATGATTTCAAAAAAGGCGCCGATACTGAATCGCGGCTGGGCCCCCGCCGGCAAGTAGCTTCGGGCAATATTTCACTTGGCTCGATGACAATAGTATCGACAGTTTTGATAATCATCACTCTCGCGCTGGGACTGGTTATAGTGGCTTACTCCGATCTATGGATTCTTTTAGTGGGAGTATTATCTTTGTTTTTTGCCTTTGCTTATACTGGAGGTCCCTACCCTCTCGCTTATAATGGTTTAGGCGAGATATTTGTATTTTTGTTTTTTGGGGTAATTGCGGTCAATGGCACTTATTATATTTTCACTGGCGAAATAAATTACTTTTCGCTTTTGGCTTCCTTTCCGCCCGGATTTTTATCTGCTAATCTTTTGCAAGTCAATAACATACGAGACATAGAAACTGATGAGTTAGTAAACAAAAAAACGCTGGCAGTGAAAATCGGTAGAAGCAAAGCGATTTTACTCTACCAAGCGTTTAATTATTTGAGCTTTCTGCCAATTGCGTTAATCATATTATTTATAAATGACAACTATTTTCTTTGGCTACCACTGGTAACTATCCCGTTGGCAATGAAACTAAATTTTGAAATATTAAAGCATACTGGGAAAAGCCTCAATAAAATACTTGGCTTGACCGCAGGCTTATTATTTATTTTTGGGATTTTATTTATAATCGGACTTTTCCTTGCTTAAAGTCATTTATTTATACCGTAACTTATAGTAAAATATAATTACTGAAAGAATCATTGAAACTATATTGGTTAAAATAATTGGTATATTGTTAAGTAATATTCCATAAGTAAACCAAAGCGATATACCCAATAAATACATAATGTACATACCTAATGAAATATCCCGCGTCTTTTTTTCTTTTATTACTTTAATTACCTGAGGTAACAATGCTAAAGTAGTAAGCGAGCCGGCAGCTAAGCCGATGATTGTATTAAAGTTCATCGTCTGACCCCTTTTCGTAATCTCTGCCAAATACTTTTACGTCGATGAGCTCAGGTATCAGGAATCGATAAAATAATAAATCTAAAGTTTCTTCAAGTGCCTTTTCAAATTCATCGTCGAATTGCCATTGGATTTCGCCTTGTCGCGGCTCATAATTTTGATTATCTGTTATCTCATCTACAGTTTCAATCATTTGCAAATCCTTTTCTTTAATTGAATTGACCAAATCCAAGATTTCTAAATCCTTAAATTCACTCGGTACAACCCAAAATGCTATTGGTAGCATAAATTCAAAAGTATCCAGCCAATCCTCAGTTAGATCTATTGTGAAATTGCCGGTATCTTCGCCATAATATGAGAAAAAAGCATCAATTGATTTTTCATCCAACTTATCGGCAACTACTTTTTCCGGCTCTAATTCGTAGCGTTCAGATAAGACGATTAGCGAGATAATTTCAGCATAGCTGCCTCGTTGTGGAAAATAAATCGAATTAATTGATTTCAGTCCTTGCTTTAAGGAAAGATTATAAAGCTCTGAGTAACCTCTCGCCGCAAGTGCAACAGTCGGCAAAATCCTTAAATCTAATGTTTTATAAATTGACGAATACGCAACGGGCGTAAGCAAGCTCAAATCCACAGTTCGAGCGTTAAGCATTTCGGCGGCTTTCATTTCGGAAACATAAACTATGTCTATAGAATCCTTGTAAATCGAATTTTCGAGTTCTTCAAAAAATGGCTTAAATATAGGTGCATTCGGCACGGCAATTCTTATTTTCATACACTTAACAAATTATTTATTAATACTTCCAACTATTTATATGATATTTTATTATTAAATTTATATTAGGAGAGTGTTGAATAAGTCCAATTTACTTGTCATTCCCGCGAGGGCTGGAATGACAATACAGCTATTATTAGAAAATCAACAGTTTGTTAAAATGAAATAAACATTTATTAATATATATTTAATCTTTGGAAAGGACGAAGCGATAATTCTAAAATTGCATAGCCTAAGAAGCCTTGTTTAATAAAACCTTTAAAATTAAGATATTCATAAATCGTCATACCTACTGACTAATAAAAATATTTGAAAGAGATTTACAATATGGAGAAATATTAATGAGTGATTTTCCGGATAAAAAGGACAAAAAAAGTCCATTTGGAGAGTTAAGAAAAATGAGCGATCCGAAGAATCCGCAACAGAGTTTTTTTAGAAATATGATGATTTGGATGATTTTAATTGCTGCCGTTTTTACAGTTTATGTGATGTTTCAGCAAGGCAATGAAAAGCAAGAATGGCCTGTTTCCTATACTGAATATAGAAGTTTTTTGGATCAGAATTTAATAAAATCTGCTAAGATAGTAAAATCTTCTTATAATGATATTGAATTCCGCGGGGCGCTGAAAAGTCCGGTTACGATATCTTTCGAGGGTAAACCTCGCGAAATTACTAACTTTACCACGAAAATGGGCGTCTTGGACAGCGAATCAGAAGCCGTTTGGAAAGAAAAAGGAATTAAAATAACTTACGAAAATGGCGACAACGCTTGGTGGGGAGCAATATTTTCGTTTTTCCCATGGATTTTGTTAATCGGGCTATACATATTTTTTATTCGCAGAATGCAAGGCGGAGGCAATGGCTCGAAAGGACTTTTTTCCTTTGGAAAATCTCGTGCAAAACTACTTACCGAAGGGCAATCAAAAATTACATTCGAAGACGTAGCCGGCGCAGATGAAGCAAAATATGAGTTGATGGAAATTATTGAATTTTTAAAAGATCCAACAAAATTCCAACGCTTGGGCGGAAAAATTCCAAAAGGTGTTCTGCTTTTGGGTCCTCCCGGCACTGGAAAAACATTGCTGGCGCGTGCAGTTGCAGGTGAAGCACAAGTACCGTTTTATTCAATTTCAGGTGCCGATTTCGTAGAAATGTTTGTCGGCGTTGGCGCAAGCCGCGTTCGCGATTTATTCGAGCAAGCACAAAAGAACAATCCGTGCATTGTTTTTATTGATGAGATTGATGCCGTTGGGCGCCATCGCGGTGCAGGTCTCGGCGGCGGGCACGACGAGCGTGAGCAAACGCTAAATCAACTTCTCGTCGAGATGGACGGGTTCGAACAAAACAGTGGCATTATAATCATAGCTGCAACTAACCGCCCTGACGTACTTGATCCGGCACTTTTGCGTCCCGGTAGATTTGACAGACAAGTAGTTGTCGATAGACCCGACGTAAAAGGACGCGAAGGCATTTTTAAAGTGCATACAAAAAAGATTCCGCTTGGGGCTGACGTAAATCTTGAAATATTAGCAAAAGGCACGCCCGGTCTTTCTGGCGCAGATATTGCAAATATTGTAAACGAATCCGCTCTTTACGCAGCTCGCAGAAACAGCGACAAGGTTACAATGTATGACTTTGAGAGCGCTAAGGACAAAGTGCTAATGGGCATAGAACGCAAGAGCTTAGTAATTTCGCCTAAGGAAAAGGAAATGACCGCTTACCACGAAATGGGACACGCCTTAGTTCGCCAATGGATACCGAATTCCGATCCAGTTCACAAAGTTACGATTATCCCTCGCGGGCGAGCACTTGGCATTACAACGTTTTTGCCAAACGAAGATTATCATTCGCTTTCGAAAGAATATATCGAATCGCAAATTATTACGCTTTTGGCTGGGCGCGCCGCTGAGAAAATTGTTTTCGCTACGCTAAGTACCGGCGCTTCCAATGATTTGCAGCGGGCTACTCAGCTCGCCCGCAAAATGGTTTGCGATTGGGGCATGAGCCCTCTCGTGGGACCTGTTACCTACGCCCATCATCAAGAAGAGGTTTTCTTGGGCAGAGAAATTTCTCAGCCCCGCGACCACAGCGAGGAAACGGCATTAATTATTGATAAAGAAATCCGTACGATTTTGATGGATTGCAGCAATAGAGCTGAGAAAATTTTAAGCGAGAATATTGATATTTTGCACAGAACGTCTAAAGTTTTACTCGAAAGAGAGACGCTCGACGCAAAAGAATTAGATGCACTTGTTCGCGGCGAGGAATTGCCGCCACTAAGCCAACATACGCTAAACGCTCTCCGTTCAATGAATTTCAACGGTAATCAAGCGGAAAAAGAAGAGAAGAAATAAATTTAACGGTTTCAGATTTATCAGTTAATTGTTTAGATTTTAAGAAAGGCAGGCTTTAAAGGTCTGCCTTTTTATTTTAATATCAAGTATTATCATAAACATAACGCTTAATGTCCCATCATACAAAAAGAATATTCCCTTTATAGCAGCCCTATGTCCTCATTCCAAAGCTCGGGGCGCTCTGCAATAAATTTTGCCATCAAGTCCTTGCAGCGTTGGTCATTTAAATTTGTTACACTCACGCCGTGTGATTCCATGAATTCTTTACCGCCTTTGAAATTATCATCTTCGCCGACAACTACTTCTTTTATGCCGAATTGCACAATCGTACCGCTGCACATAAAGCACGGCATTAAAGTAGAGTAAACCGTACATCCAAAGTACGAGCCAATTCTGCCAGCATTTCGCAAGCACGACATTTCGGCATGCGCCAGCGGGTCATCATTTTGCACACGCATATTATGCCCAACAGATAGAACATCACCATTGCGCACAAGGACGGCACCAATTGGCAGACCGCCTTCATCGTAGCTTTTTTGTGCTTGCTCGAAAGCCAAATCCATAAATTTATCCATAATTTTCTCCAAATGTTATAATTAATTTTATAAATTAATGATTTTTTTTATAAAATAAAATAAAAATTTCTCAGGGTCACACTAATATTCTGATTTATCATTTCTTTTACTTCCTTAGTCTCAATGTTGCATTATTACCTCAGAAAGGTAATAATGCAACAAGGCGCTGACTACAAAATGAGTTAGCGCCTTGACAGTTTATCAAAATAAAACGATAAATGATATATTAAGAATTTAAATGAGTTTACTTGAAAATGATAAATTTGTCTGTAGTAATTTTTAATCCATCAAAAATAATAACATTATAAATTCCGTTGTTTAGATTTATATACTACTCCCCATTCTTAATACAACAAAATCACAAAATTAATTTAATAAACCCAACCTTTATTTCTATTCATTTACAATTTTTTGTTTTTTTGGGAGCATTATTATTATCATTCCACACAAACTAAAAATAAAACTTGTTTTTCGAACATTTGTTCGTTATATTTGTATAAAGATGTTTTACAAATTTTGAATTTAAAGCATGGGACGCAGAGAAAAGGATAGGATAGTGCATCAGCCACCATTATTCAAAGAGTTTAAGCCAGTCGGATTGGCTGGCAAATTCTTAGAAGAAGTTTTTATGAGCTTAGATGAGTACGAAGCTATTAGATTGGTTGATTACAAGCAACTTAGCCACGAAGAATCTGCTGATGAGATGGGAATTTCCAGACCTGTTTTCACCAAATTGCTCGAAAAAGCAAGATACAAATTCAGCAAGATGCTGGTCGAAGGAGCTATGCTGAAAATTGAAGGTGGCAATATTCATTTTAAAAGAAATGTATTGCGCTGTACAAATTGCAAACATTTGTTTGTAATCGAAATTGAAAAAGAAGTAGAAAAATGCCCTAATTGTGGATCTGACAATATCATTAATATTGCAGGTGGCTTTGGGCACGGTAGATGTTGTATAAATAACAAACAAGGGAGGCAGTAATGCCAAGACAAGACGGAACCGGACCATCGGGCAATGGTCCAATGAGCGGAAGAGGAAACGGCAATAGCAACCTCAATTCCAATTCCGGAAAGGGATTAGGAGGCAATGGAACAGGTGGCAACAGACGTAGATTTTCCCAAGACGAGCCCAGAAATAATAATTCAATTTTCAGCCAAATGCGAAATGAGCTGAGTCAGCTGAAAAACAGAATCTTACATTTGGAGAAGAATCAATAATTTACGAATGGGATAGCAGGCTATTTGAATTTAATATCAATAAGTTCGTTATTCCATTCTATATTTTTTATGAAAATAAATCTTAAAATATCGATAGCCAGCGGCAAAGGTGGTACTGGCAAAACCACTCTGGCAACCGCACTTGCTAAACTTGCATCTGAAAAATATAAAACGGCACTTTTTGACGTTGATGTTGAAGAGCCTAATTCTGCTTTGTTTTTTTCAGGGAAATCTGAAAAAGTAGATATAGTTACGAAATTAGTACCACGAATCGATACAAGTATTTGCAATTTTTGTGGCATTTGCGAATCAGTTTGCAATTTCAATGCGATACTGCAACTCCGCAATGATTTTATCATTTATGATAATTTGTGCCATTCTTGCAATGCTTGCGTCGGTTTATGCCTCAAAAAAGCAATCACTATGCAACCGGTAAGAATTGGACAAATGAAAAGGTATGAATTTGACAATAGCTTTACTCTGGTTGAAACTATAATGGATGTAGGCATAGAGCAATCTACACCATTGATACATAAGGCGGTTAAAACTGCTTATTTGGAATTCAATGACTACGATTTTATTTTCTTTGATGCACCTCCCGGCACAGCTTGCCCGACAGTAGCCGCTACAAGCAATATGGACTTTGTTCTGCTTGTAGCAGAGCCGACATTGTTCGGACTTCACGATATGAAGTTAGCTGTTAATATGCTTCGTGAAAGTAACATGCAATTTGCTGTCGTTATCAATAAATTTATTGAAACTTTTTATCCAATGGAACACTATTTAAATTCCGAGAATATTGAAATATTGGAAAGATTTCCACTTGATATGGACGTGGCTAAACAATACGCTGTTGGGGTGAACGAAATGCACGGTTCATCGCAATTTCGTGATAAATTATCAAATATATTAGATTATTTGAAGGAAAAAGTAAATTGAAGCAACTATTAATATTATCAGGGAAAGGCGGAACAGGCAAAACAAATTTTGCATCTTCCTTTGCTATTTTAGCTGCAGACAAGGCGGTAGTTGCTGATTGCGATGTTGATGCTTCCGATATGCACTTAGTCTTAAGACCAATTAAAACAGAAGAAGAAGACTTCTACAGTGGCTATTTCGCAGAGATAGACTTCGACAAATGCACAAATTGCAATAAATGTATATCCGTGTGCGAATTCAATGCTATTTCAGCCCAAGACAACCAAGTATTCATCGATAAAAACAAGTGCGAGGGCTGTGGATACTGTTCGCATATCTGCCCCCGCTCAGCAATTGAAATGAAAAGCAGGCTAAGCGGGAAATTATTTCGCAGCCGAACAGAATACGATGTAGATTTAATTCACGCAGAGCTTTTAGCCGGCGGAGAAAACTCTGGAAAACTTGTAAGCAAAGTAAAGAAAACAGCTCTTGAATATGCAAATACTTTGCACAAAGAGCTTGTAATTATCGACGGCTCGCCGGGAATTGGTTGCCCTGTAACGGCTTCACTCGCTGGCGCCAGCTATGTCGTTATTATTACAGAGCCAACGCTTTCAGCTTTTTACGACTTAAAAAGACTTTATGCGCTGATTAATAAAATGAATATTAAAGCTGCTTGTATTATCAACAAGGCTGATGTAAATAATGAAATATGCGACGTTATCAAATTATTTCTAATTGATAATGATATTGAATTAATCGATACATTCGATTTCGATAAAAGGTTTATCACAGCAAACCGAATTGGAAAGCCAATTCTATTTTGCTCTGACAGAGAATTAAAAAACAAAATATCTCTTTCTTGGGATAAAATTGATTATAATATGTTTAAAATATATTAAGGAATTTCGTTATGATAGTAGCATTTGCAACTAAATCAAACAATTTGGAATCAGAAATTGATACCACTTTTGGAAGAGCAAACTATTTTTTGTTTTACAATACTGATGATAAAAGTTTTACTTATCACGATAATCGACCAAATGCCGAGCAAGCGCATGGGGTCGGTCCTAAATCCGCAAAAGTGATAGTCGATGCCGGAGCAGAACTTCTTATCGCTGGAACTATGCCGGGAAGCAACGCAATGAATATTTTCGAGCAGACTGGAATAAAAATCTTTATACCAAATAAACCTGATACATTGTTAGCCGTTTTAGCTAACTACCATCAATTAAATGCTTAAACAATATAATGCTTGGCATTGTTTCTTTCTTTAGATGGGGCTGCCCCGATAAGTGTCAAAAATTAATGACAGACAAGAATGTATGTCCTACTAATTCGTTTAAATATTAGTAGGTCGGACATTTCTGTCTGTTCATTCAACAATTATCACCAAAAATCACATAATTCAGGTTCTTCTTGAGAATCGTCAAAACCATACTTCAACAGTTCTGCTGACGATATGTTTGTTTCTATAATGCCATAAATGAGTTCAAACAAATGGCATTGATACTTGTAATGTGCTTTATGCAAAGCAGCTTCGGCTTGGACAAAATCCTTGTTGTGCTCCTTAAATAGCTTGCATAAATATTTAGGTGCTTCCATTAATCCATCAAATGGATTTACACTCTTATTCGTAGCAACGACAGAATCGACAAACCACCTCCGCAAGTCTTCCTTTTCATATTCTTCTTTGATTTCTTTATCAAAATCTACTCCGAGCGCCTTGCTTAATGCTAAATATCTTTGAATATAATAACCAAAAAAAGGGTCGCTATTCTTGTAGAGTAAATATTTTTCATAAAATTCTGTCAATTTTTTGTAAGTGTATATTTTCATTTTTATACCTTAAAATTAATTAAACACCTGGGTATTTCCGCCACCAATTTTCATCACAATTTTCAGAAGTGCTACTGCAACCTATACTTAGGTCTGTAGCCATTTCCTCCACAATATCATTATATCTTAGTTTGGTTATCCATTTCTCTGGAATTTGTTCGATACCATTAATAACACCCAAAATGTTGCCAGTAATAGAGCCTGTGCTATCGGAATCGCCACTATGATTTACTGATGCTAAAGTTCCCTTAACGAAATCATTTTCGTAAATCAGAGAGCAAAAGATTGCGATAGCTAAAGCTTCTTCACCAGTCCACCCCGCTCCAATTTTTTTTATTATTTCTGGAATTGACTGAATCGGCAATCGACCTAATAAATATTCTTTTGCAAGTAAAACTGATTTCTCAATGACATTAAAAGTCTCTTCGTGTTTGTCCCACTTTTGCAAAATAAGCAATGAATTATCAATTGCCTCTTCAAGCGAAACATCTGAAATTATTTGAGTTATCATTGAAGCAAAAACTCCTGCTGATAAATATCCTGAAGGATGACCGTGAGTAATTGCAGCTATCTGAGAGGCGATTTCAAATGAATATTCTGGATTGGAGTTGAAAATCAAGCCAACTGGTGCTACTCTCATCACTCCACCACAACCTTTGCTATTATTTATTGGATTTCCAATAGTCCCCAATACCCTACTTTTCAAAGAACTTATGCAAGTATTCCCGGGTGATCTATTTTCAAACAATTCTTTTCTTTTGATAAGCCAGCCATTATCTTCATCATAAGAACCTTTGTTTGTGCTATGATTTTCATTTGTATAGCCTTGGGTAAAGAGCCAACGTTGATATGAATCATAAGTTATATGAAGAGTTGCTCCACCAATACCTTTCAGCACTGCTCTATGATATGCTCTCAGCAAGCCTTCGGCAGTAAATAAAGTCATTTGGGTGTCGTCGGTAAACTCTCCACTGCCATTAGAATATTCAACATAATCCGTAATTCCCAGACTTCCGTATTTATGACGAATATTTTCGTAACTCCAAAACTCAATTGGAGCACCCAAAGCGTCGCCGACAGCTCCACCCATCAAGCATCCTTTGTAACTATCTATTTTCGATTTTGATAACGTTTTGTTTTGCATTAATTATTCTGATTTTTTGATTTCTATCAGCAAACGAAATAATCAACGATCTATTTTGTGTTAAAACTTCGGAAGGCTATTAGAATGTCTAAGAAATTTGAATGCGAAGACAATATAACTCCTACGGAGTAAAAATAGCTCTGCGGGATTATATTTCTACCATTATTCATTCGCTACGCGATAGAATATTTCAACAGAAATTATTAACGTAGTGGCGAACGGCCGTAATAATTCGACAGTTTTAAACAAACAAAAAACTATTTATTTTTGATACTTCAAACATTTTCCAGTTTGCGAACACTCTGTTTTGGAATTGCGTTAATCAGCGACCTCAATGCATTATTAACCTTATCGGAATTATCGAAAACTTTGAAAACATCTGGATCGAGCTTTACTAAATGCTCTTGTTGTTTAAAAATTAAAGCATATTTATTCGGCTTAGAATCAGAAAAGTCATATTCTTTACGCATTTCATCATCATTTTCAAGATCTTTAGATGAATTCTTCATATTGTTTTCTTTCTTTATTTGTTGATTTTCTTGCATTAATTATTCTGATTTTTTCATTTCTATAAGAAAACGAAATAATCAACGATCTATTTTGTTTCGAAACTCCTTGAATAATAAACCTGCTTTCTGAAAATGAATGATCCGGATCAGGTTTAACTCTTGCATAATCGTCAAAAAATACAGATTCAGCTTCTTCAAAGGAAATTCCATGCTTTTTCAGATTAGTTTCTGCTTTTGTACTTTCCCATTCAAATTTATTTAACATAAATATCTCCACAAAATAGCTAAACTGCAAAATGACACTTCTTACTACTCTGCCACCACATTTCCATCTTCGCTGATTAAAATACTTCTTTAATAGAACGAATTGCCCTATGTAAATTTAATAAAATATTTTGAATATTACAATAATTATTTTGGAAAATTCAAAAATATTTTTTATTCAATGAAATCAAGGAGTTATAAGAATAAAATTTCCGACATTTTTGAAACTTCGGAAGGTTTCCAACAAGGAAAACTCCCTCTTAAAATTATTTATTTGGAATTTCGTATATATTTCTTTTTATTATTATCGAATGAAATAAATAGGATAGAGCATTATGGATAGCAAAGTTGAGACTGTTGCAAACAACAATTTTATTAAAACAATCATCAAAGAAGACCTAAAAGTCAATAAAAATAATGGGAGAGTTCACACGCGTTTTCCGCCGGAGCCAAATGGGTATTTGCATATCGGGCATGCCAAGTCAATTTGTCTTAATTTTGGTCTCGGTAAAGAGTTTGGTGGTTTGACCAATTTGCGATTTGATGATACAAACCCTGTGAAGGAAGACGTCGAATACGTGGACTCTATCATCGAAGATGTCCGTTGGCTCGGCTTTGATTGGGACGATAGGCTCTATTATGCTTCCGATTATTTCGACCAGCTTTATGAATATGCAATCCAATTGATTAAATCCGGCTTAGCTTTCGTTTGCGAACAAACTCCTGAGGAAATACGTCAAAATCGCGGCACTCTAACCGAACCCGGCAAGCCCAGCCCTTATAGAGAACGTTCAATTGAAGAAAACTTAGACCTTTTCGTTAGAATGAAAAACGGCGAATTCCCTGATGGCAGCAAAACTTTGCGAGCTAAAATCGACATGGCTTCCCCAAATATCAATATGCGAGACCCTGTTACGTATCGCATCAAAAAGGCAAATCACCACAGAACCGGCGACAAATGGTGCATCTATCCAATGTATGACTTCACACATTGCGTTTCTGATATGCTCGAGGGAATCACTCATTCAATTTGCACTTTGGAATTTGAAGACCACCGCCCACTTTACGATTGGTATTTGGACGTGCTCGAAACTCCCTGCCATCCTCAGCAAATTGAATTTGCGCGACTTAATATTACAAACACTGTC
>JBBRJR010000044.1:0-13034 GCA_038218865.1 Kapaibacterium sp. (SeqCode)
TTCCGGCTTTTGCGTACCGAGAAAGAAGTTCGCCGAAACGACTATCGGCTTCCAAGGCGGTTTAGTTGGCGACTCCCTCCCGACGGGCGGCTCAATGATGCTCTTCAACAGCACCCGGTCAATGTACAACGTTCTGAACAATTATCTCGAATTTTTCACCGAAGAGTCATGCGGTCAATGCACGCCTTGCCGCATCGGGTGCCAACAACTACGCATCGGCATCGATGCCGTAAAACGCGGCGAAAAAAGCCCAGAATATCTCGACCAACTACTAAAACTTACCGATACGATGAAAATTACGTCCAAATGCGGCTTAGGACAATCAGTCGCAAATTCTTTTTCCTCAATTGTAAAAAATTTCATCGAAGAGATGATCTATTAAATCATTAAAAATAAGGAATAAAACATAATGGTAAAACTTATAAGCGTTAATATTGATGGAATTGATGTCATCGTAGAAAGCGGCACTTCAATCCTTGATGCTGCCAAAAAAGTAAACATACATATCCCCACTCTCTGCTATCACGAAGACCTTTGCATAGCAGGAAATTGCAGAATCTGCGTAGTAGAAGTCGAAGGACAACGCACTTTGACTGCTTCTTGCGCCACACCCGCTGCTAACGGAATGGTCATCAGAACCAATACGCCTAAGGTTAGAAACGCCCGCAAGGACATCATTGCTCTTTTAGTTTCGGAACACAATACCCAATGCACAACTTGCTTCCGCTCGACGAATTGCGAACTTCAATTTTTGGCTACGGAGTTCAACATAGATAATGATAGGTATTTAAGTGTTCTAAAACCTAACAACAAAATCGATAAATCTTCTTGGTCAATCGAAAAAGATGACAGCAAATGTGTGCGCTGCCAACGTTGTGTCAGAACTTGTGCCGAACTTCAACACGTAAACGCCATAACTGTTGCATACAAAGGCGCCGAAATGAAAATTTCCACCTTTATGGAGCTACCGCTTAACGAAGTTGTTTGCGTGAACTGCGGACAGTGCATAACGCATTGCCCCACTGGCGCTTTGACTGAGCGCCGATACTTTGACTACATCTGGGATTCTATCGGCGACGACACCAAACACGTCGTAATCAATACCGCACCTTCTGTTCGCGTCGCCATTGGTGAAGTTTTGGGCTATCCAGTCGGTACGAGGGTTACCGGAAAGATGGTTACAGCTCTCAAAAAGATAGGCTTCGATGCCGTATTAGATACAGATTACACCGCTGATTTGACGATTATGGAAGAAGGAACAGAACTTCTCATGCGCCTTAAAAAAGCTCTTCTCGATAAAGAAAAAGTCGCCTTACCGATGATTACTTCTTGCTCTCCGGGCTGGGTGAAGTTCATCGAACACATGTATCCTGATCACTTAGAGCATCTTTCCACCTGCAAATCGCCTCAACAGATGTTCGGGGCGCTAACCAAGACTTATTACGCAGAAAAAATGGGAATTGACCCGAAAGACATTGTTTCTGTATCGGCTATGCCTTGCGCAGCAAAGAAATACGAAGCCAACCGACCTGAGATGAAGGACAGCGGCTATCAAGACATCGATGCCGGACTGACTACGCGCGAGTTAGGATTGATGATTAAGCAAGCCGGAATTAATTTCCATGAGTTACACGAAAGTAATTTCGATACACTAATGGGCAAGTCCACCGGCGCAGGCGTTATCTTCGGCGCTACAGGCGGCGTAATGGAAGCCGCACTCAGAACTGCTTATGAATTAGTAACTGGCAGAGAAGTTCCATTTGAAAACCTAAACGTTACACCAGTTCGCGGTCTGGACAAAATCAAGGAAGCCACCATCAAACTCGAAGATTGCAAAGAAGAATGGAGCTTTTTGAACGGCGTAGAGCTAAAAGTCGCCATCGCACACGGTTTGACTAACGCCCGAGTGATTATGGATCAAATCAAACGCGGAGAATCGCCCTACCACTTCATAGAAATCATGGCTTGCCCGGGGGGCTGCATCGGCGGAGGTGGACAACCTATCCCCACAACTGATGAAGTTCGCAAAAAACGAATAGCCGCCATATACGAAGAGGATGAAGACATGGTTTATAGGAAATCGCACGAGAACCCAGAAGTAAAATTGATTTACGAAGAGTTTTTAGTTGACGGACCATTAGGAAAGAAGTCTCACAAGCTCTTGCACACTCACTATACGAAGCGAAACAGGTATTAAGTTTTCGGTTATCAGTTTTCGGTGCAATGCTTCGAAGGCATTAGGCTTTGGGCTGTGGGAAGGAATTTTCCTATTGCGTAAAACTTGGCGACAAAAGGCTAATTTAGATGTGCCACACTTTTGAAGTGTGGCACATCTGGTAAAGTAAGGGTGTTCTTCTTCCCACAGCCAAAAACCCAAAGCCTACTGCCTTCTTTGCCTTTAACCGAACACTGAAGACTGATAACCGGAAACTATTTGCCTTTCCTATTGCCTGCAACCTGACGCCTGCCTAGCTTGATGGCAGCTCCAACCCGTGGCTTTTGCCGTATAATTCGTTTTGACGGAGCAAAAATGCTAATGCAAAGCCGATGACACCTAAGCCAGCAAACATTAATATGGTAAGTGTGTAATCTAAACTGCCTGCCGCTACGCCCGGATTTGTTTTGTCCAAGATATAACCAGCTAAAATTGGGAATGCCCATAGTCCTAAGTTCTGTATAGCCGCCATTACGCCGTAAGCAGTGCCAAGTTTCTTTTCTTCAACGATTAAGGCTACAGAGGGCCACATTGCTGCTGGCACTAACGAGAATGCAATTCCTAAGATGAACATCGGAATGTAGGGGGTTAGGTTTGTAAGCGCGAGTGTGGTGTGTGCTATAATTAATAATCCTGAGCCGATGAACATTACCGTTGCTCGCTTGCCTTTTTTATCGACTAAAAATCCGAATAACGGCGTGAAAAGTATTGTTCCCCAAATTATTAAGCTGGTTAGCATGCCGCTCGTTTCGATGGAGACGCCGAATTTGTTGTGCAATAAGTCTGGGCAATAGCTTTGGAAGGGGAAAACTGCGGAGTAGAAAACTACGCAGAGCAAGCAAACGTATATGAATGACTTGTTTTTGATTAAATCCCAAATGTCTTTCATTCTGAATATCTCGTCTGCTGCAAGTTTGCCGGACAAATCGCCTTTAGGGGTGCTTCGAATGTCCATAAATATGTACATTAAGAATGCAAGGAAGCCAATTCCCATTAAAATAGCGGCTACCCAAAGTGCATTAGCCCACGCACCGGTTTCTACGAACTGTGGCGAGAGGATTAATGCGGCTGCTGTACCTATTCGGGCGATAGCTATGTTTAACGCGAAAGCTAAAGCTAATTCCTTTCCTTTGAACCACTTTACGATAACTTTGTTTATGACTACAATGCTTGTTTCTGCTCCTAAACCGAAAAGTAAACGCCCTAAAAGTAAGACTTTTAACTCAGGCGATATGCCAGTTAGGAAGCTGCTCATCAAGGAATGCCCGAAACCGCCGTTGGTAAAAGCTGAACTTGCTCCATAAGCCGATAGTAACGCTCCTAAGACGCAGAAAATTACGAACAGTGTGCCTGTTTTCCTGATGCCCCAGCGGTCGAGGATGATTCCTCCGAATATTGACATAAGTAAGAACGTATTTGGAATGGAATAAGCCGATACCAGCCATCCATAAGCGACGTTGCTGAAGCCTAATTCGGATTGCATTACGGATTTTATCGATGACATTGCGTCATATACGTAATAATTTGTAGCGATACAAAGACTTACGAGTATTAAAACTATCCACCTTGTCGATGGCGACACTTCTTTAAACTTAATCAATTTCCACCTTTATATTAATATTATGATTATTACAAAAATAGCAATAAACATTGAATAAAAATATAACAAAAATTGCATTTTTAGTGGTTTGTATAATTTATTTTCGGAACAAAATGAGTTTGTTGCGACTATTTTGTCGAAAAATAATAATCAAGGTGCAAATGCGTATATTAACATTGTTAAAAATGTGATTTAATTATTATTGATACATTATATATTTAGATGAAATTGTTAGATTTAAAAAAGAATATAGAGTTATTGGACGGTATTGACATTAAGTTTCGTAAAGCGATTCTTTTAGTTATCAATATTGTTTTTATTTGGGGCTTCGGTACGATTTACTCCTTGCTGCCGGTGCTTTCAATTGTGTTGTTCTCGCTTGTTTTGCTTTATGCCGTGATTTTTATTAATATGTGGTTCTCTTTAGCGAGTTTTGTTTTTTCTGTAACTTACATGTTTATGTTTCTTTATGCGACGGAATCGGATTATTCTCATTTTGCCGCTGTATTTTTGCCGAGTTTGATACCTATATTTCTGATGGTAATTTTTGCCCAACGAATAAATATCCTTACAAAGAATTATGTCAAGGAGATATCGCGTCGTAACATGATTGCCGACGAGTTGGAAGCCAAACACAAGGAGTTACAAATCTATTCGGATAGATTAAAAAGCGAGATAGAGGAGAAGTTTCGAACTGAACGGATTTTGATTAAGTCTGAAGAGCAGTTTAGGAACTTGGCCGAGAAGTCCCGTATCGCTATTTTGATGGACAACAAGGATGGAGATCTGATATATTTCAATAAGCGATTGTCGGAACTCAATGGCTATAGCTTTGCGGAGCTTGAAGGAATGAATTTTCGTGATTACGTTCATACTGATGACTATGTATTTATTTACGAAAACCATAAGAATCGCATGCACGATGGTATTTACCTGAATAGATATGAATTTAGAATGGTTAAAAAAGATAAGAAGATGATATACGTCGAAGCAATTGTTTCGACAGTAAAGGAAAAGGGTTTGGTTGTCGGTTCGCGGGCTTATTTGATGGATATCTCTTCGAGAAAGTTGGCAGAACTTGCTTTGAAAGAGAGCGAGCAGCGCTTTAGGGGGATTTATAATAACTCGGCGTTGGGTTTCTATCGCATGGATACGAACGGGCGAGTTCTGATGGCGAATCCACGTTTTTTGAGTATGTTGAAAATTAATTCTGCTAAGGATATAATTAAAAAGTCTCTTGATGAAGTAGTAGAAACGGACGCTGATCGCTATATTTTCTTTGATTTACTCAGTAAGAATTATAAAATCGATGGCTTCGAATGCGAATGGTATAGGACTGACGGCGGTTTGTTTTACGGGCGTGAGACTGCTTGGACTATTTTCGACGAAGCCGGCGAAAAGCTTTTTATTGATTGTATTTTGGAAGACGTTACAGAACGAAAGCAGGTAGAAGAGGAGCGTGAGAAGTTGATTTACCTTTTCCAGACGGCGCAAAGCGAACTGAAGGTTTTGAGTGGATTGCTTCCTATTTGCTCTGCATGTAAGAAGATTCGCGATGACAGTGGGAATTGGGCGAATATTGAACAATATATAGATGATCACTCCGAGGCGGAGTTCAGTCACGGTATTTGTCCGGACTGTGCCGCAAAGATTTATCCGGGTTATTCATAATATAAATAAAGGACTATTCATGAGTTTTATTTCCGATTTTAAAGCGTTTGCGATAAAAGGGAACGTAGTTGATTTGGCAATTGGCGTTATTGTCGGTGGCGCTTTTGGTAAGATTGTTTCATCGCTGGTTAATGACATAATAATGCCACCTCTTGGCTTAATGATTGGCGGTATGAACTTTAAAAACATGGCGATTGTGCTTAAACCTGCCACTGAAACGACTGCCGAAGTGGCTGTAAGGTACGGATTGTTTGTTAATCAGATTATCGATTTTGTGATAGTGGCTTTCACTATATTTGTTGCGATTAGACTTGTTCAAAATCTTAGGCGAAAAGAGGAAGTTGCTCCTACTGAGGCAACCGTTGCGGCTGTTCCGTCTAATGAAGAGAAACTTTTGGCTGAGATTAGAGATTTACTAAAAAAGGAATAAGGTGAAACGTCTTGTTTTTTAAAGAAAATGAAATGCGAGAGCTTTCGAGCAACGCTCCTGAGGCATTGATGGTGGTTTCACTTGACGAGGCTTATGCATTCTGCGAGAAAACAGCCAAGCGACACTACGAAAACTTCCCCGTAGGCTCGCTTGCGGTACCCAAAAGCGTACGGCATCACTTTTATGCAGTCTATGCCTTTGCTCGCTTGGGCGATGAAATAGCTGATGAGTATTCTTTTTCCGTTGGCACTGAAGCTGCGCTGCTTTTATTGGAGAATTTGACCGCCAGCGCCGAAGAAAATTTTGTTCGGCATGGGGGAAATCCTATTTTTTGGGCTTTGTCTTGCACTATGAGCGAATTAAATATTCCCCGAGAGCCTTTGATTTCCCTTCTTCATGCTTTTAAAATGGATGTTAACTTTTGTCAGCCGGGCACTTGGGCGGATTTATACTTTTACTGCCAGCATTCGGCAAATCCAATCGGGGAGTTGGTGCTTAGGATCTTCGGAGAGTACGACGCAGAAAAGGCTATCTATTCTGACAAGATATGTACGGGCTTGCAGATGGCTAACTTTTGGCAGGATTTATCATTGGATTTGGCTTGTAACCGACTTTATATACCAAAAAACTTACTCGAAGTAAATAATATTTCATCAAAAGACTTGCTTAATAAAAGAAAAAATATTAAATTGCAACGTGTTCTAAATGATTTATATCAAGAAACATACTTATTGCTAAGCGAAGGAACAGTTTTGATAAACAAAGTAGAGCATAGGCGGCTCGCTTTGGAGTTGAAACTAATAATTGCCGGTGGTTTAAAAATTCTCTCTAAAACAATTCGTCTAAGGGAAAGAATATTGGTCGAAAGACCACGATTAAGAAGAACAGATATGATTGCAATATTTTTCAAATCAATTTTTTCATAATTAAAGAATATCTTATGGATGTTATAACTCAGGAAAATTTGGCTAATTACGAGAAGGTAGTCATTCCTAAACCGGAAAAATCCAATTTCAGGTATTCTTTTTCTATTTTGCCAAAAGATGAACGCGATGCAATGAGTTCCATTTACGCCTTTTGTAGCTATATTGATGAAATAGTTGATAGTTCTCCTAATAATAATGATAAGTTAATCCAAAAAAAGCTCGAAAGACTCGCTTGGTGGGAAAATGAAATCGAAAAACTTTACGCTACAAAGGTTTCCAGCCCCCTTGTTGCTCCACTTTTGAAGGTTATCGACAGGTTTTCTATCCCCAAACAGTATTTTTTCACTTTGATGGACGGTTGCCGTAGTGATCTTTTCCGCCATCGTTACGAGACTTTCGACGATTTGAAGAGTTATTGCTATAGCGTTGCAAGCGTCGTCGGTCTAATTAGCATAGAAGTCTTTGGCTATAAAAATGAGGACACAAAGAACTATGCAATTAACTTAGGCTATGCGCTGCAATTGACTAACATTTTGCGTGATATAAAAGTTGATAAGGACAGAGGCTATATTTACTTGCCACAAGAGGATTTGCGTCGTTTTAACTATTCCGAAGAAGATTTGATTAACGAAGTTTATAATGAGAATTTCGTGGCACTAATGCAATTTGAGGCAAATCGGATTCGCGAGTATTATCACCGCGCTCGTCAATTCCTTCGCCCCGATGAGAAAGCGACTATAGTTTCGGCACAAATAATGGATTCTATCTATTATCGTCTATTAGAAAAGATAGAGCTTAATGAATTTAATGTTTTCAAGAAAAAAATAAAAGTGTCGAAAGCTCATAAGATATTGACAGCTTTGAGGCATTGGTTATCTATACGTGTTTTTATAAATAGAATAAAGAAATTACCATAGCAATAAATTAAAATAAAATAGTGGAAATGAGGAAATAAATGGAAATCGCTTTTAATCAAAAGGAACTTGATGAAATTGAAAAATTAAAAAAACAATATCCTGAGCCCCAAGCTGCATTAATGGGTGTTCTTTGGATGGCACAACATAAATTCGGCTATATTTCTAAGGAGGTTATGGAAATGACGGCTAATCTGCTGGGATTACCTTTTTCCCATGTCGAAGGCGTGGCTTCTTTCTATACAATGTACTTTAAAAAGCCGATGGGTAAATATCATATACAGGTTTGTACAAACGTTTCGTGTATGCTTCGTGGTGGCCAGAAGATATTCCGTGAAGTTTCTGAAAAGCTGAAACTTGGCAATAATGAAGTTACTCCTGACGGGATGTTTTCTTTGGAGGAAGTCGAGTGCATGGGAGCTTGCGGTGGAGCGCCGATGATTGCAGTAAACGAAGATTTCCACGAAAATATAAATATTGAAACATTAAATGGTTTAATTGATTCTTTGAAATAAAATGAACTTAAAAAGTAGAATAAAAACCTTTTCCTTTGCTTATCTTGTTGTTGTACTTTTGCTCAACAGCATTAATTTAGCATTTGGATTGAAATTAGACGAGACTCTTTCGCTGAATTCGCACATGATTTTGGATGATTTTCAGTTTTGGCGGCTATTTACTTTTCCTTTAGTATTTACCAACGCCGGGTTTGTTTTCTTGTTCTCCGTTATTTTCTTAATTGTTTCCCCTGTGCTGGAAAATTATCTGAATAAATTCCTTTATCCTGTGTTCTTGTTTCTTGCCGCCATGCTCGAAGGATTTTTCTTGACACTTGTACTGTGGCAAAAAGATATTAATATTAGCGGTACCGAAGGGTTGGCTTTTTTTGTTTTAAGCCTTTTGATTTTCTTAAAGCCCAACACCAATTTAATTAAGAAGTTACCGATAAGTACTGCTGGCTTTGGCGTGTTTGTTTTGGTTCTCTGGGTGTCCTCTTTCGTTTTGCCACAATCTGCGCAGGGCAATTTCAGCTTTGCCGAAAGTTCAGCATCTGCAATTTTTGGCATATCGCTCGGTGTTTCAATATTTTTCCCTATTAAATTCATGGAAAGATTCTTGAAAAAACGCCGTAATCTTGAAGAAACAAAATTGCAAATTCCAACTCCCGAAGAACTTTCTATGGCTGTTGTCTCTTCGTCGTTTCTAAAGAAAAAGTACAATCAATTCGAAGAACGTCCGCCACTTTTGAGCAATGATTCCGATGAAAATGAGATTATTCTGAATGATATTTTAGATAAAATAAACATGTCCGGCAAAGAATCTCTCGACCAAAATGAAATTGACTTCCTCAATGCTTACTCAAGGCAGCTTCAATGACACTGAATCTCGGCTTTTTAGCATCTCACAGCGGTACGAATATGCAGGCAATAATTGACAGCGTCAAGAGCAAAAACCTCGATGCCAATTTATGTTGCGTTATTTCTAATAACTCCTCATCTGGCGCTCTCGAAAAAGCCAAAGCAGCCGGCATTCCAGCATTCCACATTAGCGAGAAGACACATCCCGCTTACGTCTCGGAAAAAATAATTGAATTGTTCTGCATGCATGGCGTCGATACCATCGTACTCGCCGGCTATATGAAAATTTTGGACAGCAAAGTAATTAATGCCTTCTCGGGGCGAGTGCTGAATATACATCCTGCACTTTTGCCCAAATATGGGGGAGAAGGAATGTACGGCATCAATGTCCACCAAGCAGTTTTAGTAGCCGGCGAAAAGCAATCCGGCGCCTCAATCCATTTGGTGGATGCTGCTTACGACCGAGGCAGGGTTCTCACTCAAGCAATTGTTCCAGTCGAGCCAGCAGATACACCCGAAACTCTTGCTTCAAGGGTTTTGATTGCCGAACATAAGCTTTACTCCGAAACCTTGCAAAAAATTGCAACGGGCGAAATTGTTATTCCTTAGCCGCTCGCACCAAATAAAATTCTACTTTTATATATAATCTCTTTGCTTTTTCTAATATATTGTTTATATTGCATGAAGCAGAATAAAGAGTTTAAAAAAAATCGAAGATAATCAAAATGAGAATACCATACACCTCACGTTTAATTTTATGTATTTTATGCTTTCTTGTTTCATCAAGCAATGCCTTTTCGGGCAATATTGATTTAAAGAATATTGATACAATCCGCAGTATATCTGAATTTCAAAAAATTGCAAATGAACTATTGTCGAACAAAGCGCTATCGAAATCTCAAATCGGCGTATCAATATATTCATTAAAGCAAAATAAAGATATTTATAGTTTTAATTCCAATAAAACATTAGTCCCCGCTTCCGTTTCCAAATTATTCACTGCATTTATGGTTTTGTCTCAAATGGGTGGGCACGCAAACGTCACTACTACAATTTATACCGATGCCAAAGAAATAAAACCCGAACTCGATGGCAATTTATACATTTACGGGCGTGGGGACGCACTTCTAACTGTTTCGGATTTGGAGCATTTAGTATCGCAAATCAGGCAGTTAGGCGTAGTGCGAATCAAAGGAAACATCTATTGCGATGGCTCTTTTTTTGACGGAAACTTATATCGCTTCCACTATAGCGGGGACGCCGACGAAGTCGAATATGTGCCACCAGTTTCAGCACTCAGCTTAGAAAGAAATACAGCACAAGTTATAGTCTCCTCTGGCTCGACTGCTAACAGGCCCGTAAACGTACAAGTAATGCCTACTTCAGCCGGTTTCGAAACGCATGTAAATGCAAAAGTTAGTGGAAGAGTTGCCCAACCCAAAAAAGTTATCAAAAAAAGAAAGAAATCCCACTCGATGAATGATATTGAAAACCCAGACGAATATAATCCATTTAATCAATATTTTGGGGATAAATTAGCTGCTGCCCGTCCACGTAAAAAAGCAGCCCGACCTCATAAAAAAGCTGTTCGAGCTGCGAGAGCTTCTGTAAGCGTTACTTCTTCAGCAAAAAGCGCTGGCAAGCAAATTATTACAGTTACTGGCTCATTGCCGCCAAATTCCAACATAAAGCGTTGGCTGCCAATGACTAACCCTTGCTTGGTCGTCGCCGGCGCATTTTTCGAGCGATTGAAGGCTGCGGGTATCAAAATCGACGGCGGCTTAGAAGAGAAACTTCTCTCGGAAGTTCCTAAAGAAAAGCATATTACGACAATTGCAGAGTTCCGCCGCCCCTTGAATTCCATACTTAGCGTGCTAAACAAAAATAGCGATAATTACTTAGCTGAAAATATGTTTAAATTAATAGGAGCCAATTGCAAAGGCAAAGAAGACAATAAGCGTGAAGCCGTCAAGTACTATAAAAAGATGTTTGATAGTCTTGACTTTCCCAAAGGAAATTATGAATTTAATGACGGCTCGGGGCTTTCCCGCCGCAACAAAGCAAGCAGCGAGGCAATAGTCTATCTTCTTGAAAAATCAATAAAAAGCCAATTCGCTGAAGCTCTGGACACAGCTCTTTCTATTGCCGGACGAGATGGCACGCTGCGGAAGAGATTTATTGGCACTCCGGCAGAGAATAATTTGCATGCAAAAACCGGTACTCACCGCGACGTAAGCGGCTTGGCTGGATACGTTAATACTTTTTCGGGCGATACGTTTTGTTTTGCAATTTTGTCTAATGGCTGGGCAATTGGTGAGTATAAGCAATTAGAAAATGCCTTGGGCGAGCTGATGTCTAAATGTTATTTCACACACGAAGAAAAATAATAATCACAATTTTTTGACTTTTACAACTTTTTTATTGTTTAATAAAAAGAATATTTATATTTTAGTATATAATTAAAAACAGTTTTTTATTAGTTTAGTAAAAATGGAGAAACAAGATGAACAGATTTTTCAAATTCTATTTGCCAGTAATTATTGCTTTTGCATTAATTAGCTCATGCGGCAACAAATACGGCGAGCCGGTTGAAATTGACAGCTTGACAGAGTACAAAGACGACGCTACCGAATTTGTAATCAAATACCCATCAAATTGGGTTACTTCAAAAATTTCCGGTAAAAGATTTGCAGTCTTTGCCTCCAACGAAGGCATGTCCAGATTCTCCAAATATGATGGCGTGGGCTTTCCGGGTGCCAAAATTGATTTAAACGTCATTAAAATGGACAGCTTGATGACGCTCGATTCAATAATTGCAAACAACAAACTTTTCTCACCGGAACTTTACAAACAAGAAGACATTACATTGGACGGCGTACCAGCTAAAAAGTTCACATATTCATTTGACTTGGACGACGGCGCTTTCCATGGCGAAATGTATGTAGCCACCAAAGATAATGAAATGGCAACAGTTCTTTTCATTGAATCATTCGGCAATACGTGGGAAAAATATCAAGGCAAATTCAATGAAATAGTAAGTTCACTCAAGTTAGCTACCGCACCAAAACCTTTGGACCCAACTATCATTAATGTTGAAGTTGAAGAGCCAGCGGCATCTGAAAACTTGTCCTCTAAATCTGGTCCCGGCTATAATATTATGATACCGGACAATTTTAATTCGACCAAAGGAACAGGACGCAACGTTATATCCTCGCAAAATTACATTGGCAAACGCCGTGCAGATTGCAACATACAAGTCGATGTAATCGATGCTTCCAAATCCAAAGATTTGAGCAAAATTGCGCAAGAAAACAAAGACGTTTATAGCGGCAGTGGCGCAGTTCAAAACACACGCTTAGGCGGAGTAGATGCCAAAATGTTCTCTTACAGACCTACTGGACAAGTAAAAGGTAAAATTTACTTTGCAATCAAAGGTGACAAGCTCTACCGAATAACAATGAATTGGTTTACAGGCGAAGAAGCAAGCTATCTTCCAATTTTCGAGAAATCAGTTAATTCTATCAAATTTGATTAGTATTATTTAAATTTCGATTTCAAAAATGCCCGACACTTTTTTAAAAGTATCGGGCATTTTTTTTATAAATTTGAAGCTTTTCTGCTAGCTGAAATCTTATAGCCAAAAACCTTTCTTCCCAGCTACCACAGCCTAACGCCCAAAGCCTTCAGCCCACAGCCCAAATGCCTTCTTTGGTGACTGAGCTCGAAGTCCACCGAGAACCAAAAACTGACCACCGAAAGCTAAATGCCTTTCCTGCTACCTGTTCGCTGAAAGCCTGCCCGCTGCTTACGCCGCATCTTCCATGAAAAGATGAAGGATGTCATTAGCAGATATATTTGCTTGTGCCGCTGCCGCTTCATTTTTAAATTTAGTGGTTTTTAGAAATTGCAGCTCTATTTTTGCT
>JBBRJR010000045.1:0-12980 GCA_038218865.1 Kapaibacterium sp. (SeqCode)
ATAATGATAATTACTTGGGCGAGCCGATGTCTCGAGAATCCTATCGCGCTACAAAGCAAACTATCGAATACTTCGATTCCTTGCCACACAAAGAAACAGCTGATTATTTTTACGAAAAAGATAATGACTTTTTCCCCTTCAAAATTGAATATTTGGATAATAACGATTCAATCTATAAAATTTTGCATTATGAACTAAATGAGTGGCGAATGCCGCGTAAACAAGTTGTTTTGGAGAAAGATTCTATTATTAGTACTATCGAGTGCATCTATTCGCCACGTAGCTATTTTTTACTTGAACGAACTTTTTTCTCCGGCGTTGATATTATTCAAAATAAAACATCTTATGAACGCTACGAATACGATGACAATGATTTTTTATTATCTTTATATATAGAAGCCTTTACGCCCGATACTTCTTTTGTAAACCAAGACAGCGGCAGAATTGTCTCGTGCCAAAAATTGCGGGCTTTGCCGGCTACCCCAAACAGAAAAATAGGAGCTACCTGCCCCTTTTTCTTTCCTGAATTCTATATTAAATATTTTTCGCAAGATGACAAGAAAATAGCCGAACAAGAAAAAAATAAAAAATTGGCTACCTTGCCGATAGGCAGTATTCTCGAGCGAATTGAAACAAGTTTCGATACCGATGGCTTCCCCGCTTATTCTGCGAAAATTTCATACGACAGCGTAAAAAATGAACAATGGTTTAAAACTGATCGCAACGGCTTCGGAGACGTAACCAAACTTACAAGCTATGACGACTTTTCTTATAAAAAGAATTCCCGCAATAGCTTTCGTATGAATTTCGTGTACGATGAAACTACTCTTTTAAACCAATATGAAAAATTTCTTTTCAGCCCGCGCGGTAAAAAATTTGATAGGTTGGAGCAAAGTTCGGATATAGTGTGGTTTGATTTTAAATTGAATAATCCTCAGAATTTTATTTGGATGAAAATGGGCATTAAGAAACAATACTATAATTATCCTATGGGTGAATATTGGATTCGCGAAAATAAAATAACTCATTTTTCCCCAGAGCTTATTATTGAAGAATTTTACAATTATCCTTTAATTAATAATAATTTAAAATCAAACAAACCATATAAACGTATTACTACTAATTTAGAAAAGATAAAGCTTAAAATTTATCAAGATTAACCATACGATTTTCCTGATTATGAAATATATTTTTTATTTGCTTATTTTTGTTTTTTCGCCTGCTGTCTTCGGATTGCCGGTTTTTAGCCAAGAGTTAAAGCTCGAAGCCGATAAGTCAGTAGCTGAAATCGGCGAGCCTGTTTTAATTACTCTGAAAGCAATCATTAAGCCCGAAGATAATTTGATTTTAAAATCATTTGTCTTGCCCGATTCGATTATTTCTCTCAAATTTTTTAAAAATGACACAATTGTCTCCGGCAACCTAAAAACGATTATCTTCAAGCGATCAATTACTTCGCTTGCAGATAGGAGTTTCACGTTAAACCCGCAAAATGCTGTTCTCGAAAAAAAGGGATTTCGCGACCCAGTGATACTTAAATCAAATCCGCTTGATTTAAGCTTCTACGCTCAACGCGTCGATACCGCTTCGCCCCCAAAATCCTATTACGGAAGAATCGAGGCTGCCGTAAATAAAAAATCTTCGGGGTTTTCACTCGTTTGGGCTTTAGCTGCTATCCTTATTATATTTGCCGGTCTATTCTACTTTATTTATCAAAGAAAAAAAAGGCAGGAAGAAAAAACTCTCGAAGAACTGCTTTTGCAGCGAATAAAAGCGCTCAAAAAGAAAAAGCAGAATCTCGACATACTTGTGGAATCATATTCTGTGCTTTCAATTATATTGAATGATACTTTAAACCTACTTTTTAACGGCAACATAGCCGAAATGCAAAACAACGAAATAGCTCAGCGTTTGGAAGTCATCTTGCCAAAGGAAGATTTCAGGCTGCTTTGCCGAGCGAAAAGACATATAGAATTAGTACAATTTGCTACAAAATTGCCTCGCGTTGAGGAATTTGTTGAAGACGCCCAAGCAATTGAAACTATAATTATTAATTCTCAAAATTATAAAACAACAGCATAAACTATGGAAGGATTTGCGTTCAAATATCCCGTTTTTTTATGGCTATTGCTTGCCCTGCCCATATCTTTTGTAGTGCGACGATATATATTGAAAAAGAAGTATTTATCTGTGCCAAGCTTAAGCATATTTAGTGCAAAATCAAATATTAAAGCTATGTTTTTGAATTATTTAAGCGATGCAATAAAAACCATCGCCCTTGTTTTGCTCATTCTTGCTATGGCTCATCCTCAAATCACCAAGACCTTTGAAGAGAAAATCTATGAGGGGATGAATATTGTTTTTGCCTTCGACATATCAGGCTCTATGTTAGCCGATGATTTCAAGCCCAACCGCTTGGAGGTTGCCAAGCGCACTGCTGTGAACTTTATCGAAAAGCGAAAAGCTGACCGAATTGGCATTGCCCTTTATGCCGGCGAAGCTTTTACTTTGTCGCCGCCTACGCATGATAAATCATATTTGATACAAAGGATTAAATCTATCAAAACAGGCGTCATCAAAGACGGAACAGCTATTGGCGTCGGTTTGGCTACTGCTGTAAATGCTCTAAAAGATCTGCCTGCCGATCAAAGTTTGATTATACTTTTGTCCGACGGTGCGAATAATTCTGGAGAAATCGACCCCGCTCTTGCCACAGAAGTAGCCAAAAGCTTTGGGCTGAAAGTCTATACTATCGGCATTGGCTCCAGCGGCAAGGCAAAAGTTCCCGAAAATACAGATGGCACAGGCAAATTAATTGAAGTGCAAGTAGAGCTGGACGAAGAAGTTTTGCAACAAATAGCCGTCTCGACTGGTGGGCGGTATTTTCACGCCCGCGATGAGAATTTGCTGAAATTTATTTTCACAGATATAGATAAATTAGAACGCACGAAATTTGAAATAGAGAAAATAAAGAAAACTAAGGAATTTTTTGTTTTACTAACGATTTCCGCACTAATTTTACTCATTGTCGAATTTTTGTTGCGTACAACTTTTTTGCAGGTGTATCCTTAATAGGCTGTAACTGATTCTTAATATGCTTTTGAATCAAAATATGAATATTAAAAACGAAATAACATCTGATTGGTTTTTGCGTGAACCCCAAAAAGTAGCCCGCGAGCTTATTGGAAAATTATTTGTGCGGCAAAGCGAAAAAGGCGAAGAAATTGGCGGCATTATAACTGAAACGGAAGCCTACTTAGCTCGCGATGACGAATCAAGCCATTCCTTTCGCGGCGAGACTCCTCGCAATGGATCTATGTTTGCCAAAGCAGGCAGCATATATGTCTATCGCTCGTATGGCATACATTTTTGTATCAACATAGCAACTGAACGCGCTGGCATTGGTTCTGCCGTATTACTTCGTGCGTTAGAGCCGCTACTGGGAATTGAGCAAATGAAAATAAATCGCGGGATAGCTGATGAGATCAAACTTTGCAAAGGACCGGGGAATTTAACTCGTGCATTGGGCGTTAATTTGGATGATAATTTCGATATAATTTCAGAAAGCCGCTTTAGATTGTATGATATTAATTATCATCCCACGATTGACGTTACCCCGCGCATAGGAATATCAAAATCCAAGGATTTGCTATTGCGTTTTATTCATCGGGGCAGTAAATTTTTGTCGCGGTAATTACAATTTGGCATAAAAATATTCGTCATTTTTAAAATTGAAAATTATATATTAATTTTGTTAATTAAGTTCAAATTTTAAAACTTAAAAAAAGGGCTGGCGGGCAATCGCGTTTTCCAAAGGGAAGATGAGGAAAGTCCGAACTCCACAGAGCAGTGCGCTTCATAACGTGAAGGCAGCAAGCCCCGACGGGTAATACTCCGAGGGCGAGCTGACGGAAAGTGCAACAGAAAGCAAACCGCCGTCGGAATTTTCTTCATTGAAAAATCTGGCTGGTAAGGGTGAAACGGTGAGGTAAGAGCTCACCGACGTCGTAAGTAATTTCGGCGTCCGGTAAACCCCGCACGGAGCAAGATCAAATAGGGATACGATATGATTTCAAAAATCATGGCTGGGCGGCTCACTCAGATATTCACTTAGGGAAGCAATTCTTTTTTTGAATTAACGTATTCGGGTAGATTGCTTGAGGGCAGCGGCGACGCGGCTCCCAGATAAATGATTGCCTCCAAGCTTAAACTCTTGAAGACAAAATTCGGCTTACAGCCGGCTCTTTTATTTTTTTTTATTAATAAGGCAGACAAATGAAATTACCGGAAGATCCTTTTATACTCGAACTGCTTCCTGAATTTGTGGATACTTGGATTATCGACATCGATTCGCAATATTCAGATTTGGTTGAAACAAAGAATGCCGATGACCTATACCGCATGGCGCATACACTCAAAGGTTCGTGCTACCAATTTGGCTTAGACGATGTAGCAATTTTAGGGATTGAACTTATGGGTTTTGCCAAAGAGAAAGACTGGGGCAGGGCATTACAACTCAAAGCGCCGATCCGCAAATCTTTTCAAGATATGAGAGATTTTTTGGACTCGCAGCCGGTCGCTTAAATTTCAAAATTGGTTTTGTTGGCTTTATTTTTCCCTCATTTTACGCAAAGCGTTAAATTGTGGATAACTTAAAGTATGCATAATCAATTTTTTATTTGGTAAATTCATAAAATTACTATAATTTTGTAAACTTTACTAAATGTAATAAAGATTTAGAAACATTTTTTTTAACCAGAGGAGCATTAATAATTGGAACCCTCAGCAAAAATAACGAAATTTGCTAAAAAAGAAGAGACAACGCACGATTGGTGGTGTGTCGACGCAACCGGAATGACGGTAGGACGTTTGGCATCACAAGTTGCTGCCACTCTGCGCGGCAAGCATAAACCATGGTTTACTCCGCATACTGACACAGGCGATTTTGTAATAATAATTAACGCCGAAAAAGTAATCTTCCAAGGCAAACGCGCTGAAATGAAAGAATATAAGCACCACACAGGATACCCGGGTGGTCAAGTTACTCGTACTTTCAAACAGCTTATCGGTACAAAGCCGGAATTTGTAATCGAACACGCCGTCAAAGGCATGATTCCAAAGAACCGCTTAGGCAGACAAATTATCAAGAAATTGAAAATTTATGCCGGAAATGAACACCCACACGTAGCTCAACAACCAAAAGAGTTGACCTTCGCTAACTAATTGTAGAATATTTATTTAGTATTTGGAGAATTAATGAAAGCATTCATTGCTACGGGAAGACGCAAAACAGCAGTAGCCCAAGTAAGGATGACATCCGGAACAGGGAAAATCCAAGTCAATCGTCGCACGATTGAAGATTATTTCCCCGTTGATGTCTGGAGACAAAGAGCATTCAGCCCACTTGAAGTAACAAAAAACGGCGGTAAATTCGACCTTTTCGTTACTGTCCGCGGTGGTGGTTTGACAGGCCAAACAGGCGCTATCCAACTTGGTATTGCCCGAGCTCTCGTTGAATATGATGAAGAAAACCGCAGTAAATTGCGTGCTGCCGATATGCTTACCCGCGATCCACGTATGGTTGAGCGTAAAAAATACGGCCGCAAAAAAGCTCGTAAACGTTTCCAATTCTCGAAACGTTAATCGACAAGCAACGTACCCGACTGCGGCGGCAAATGTTATATTTTATTTTTGCCGCCGGCTGATAGTCAAGAACTTTATGCCTTTTGAATTTAAATTATCATGCACCTCGATTGTTGCTGTGTGGCGGACTTTTTATCCGTTCGGCTTGACAAGTTGAAAGGTGCAGTAGTAAAAACAAAAAATAATGGAGATTAAATGCAAAAGCATTATATTTCAATCGAGAATCTACTCGAATCAGGAGCTCATTTCGGCCACATGACACGCCGTTGGAATCCGAAAATGAGTCAATTCATCTTTACTGAAAAAAATGGCATCCACATAATCGATTTGCGTAAAACTCAGCTCCTAGCTGATTACGCTCGCGACGCGATATATGATATCGCAAGCAGAGGAAAAGTTATACTTTTCATCGGTACAAAACCACAAGCTAAACCAATTGTCCAAGAGCAAGCAGTTCGCGCCGAAATGAATTACGTTTCAGAGCGCTGGCTGGGCGGTATGCTTACAAACTTTTCCACAATTCGCAAAAGTATCAAAAGACTTACCCAATTAGACAGAATGGAAGTCGATGGCACTTACGAAAAAATTACTAAAAAAGAACGCCTCTTAATTTCCCGTGAACGCGATAGACTTCGCAAAGTTTTCGGCGGTATCGAAGTTATGAATCGCTTGCCTGGTGCTTTGTTCATCGTGGACATCAAAAAAGAACACTTGGCTATCAAAGAAGCAAAAATTTTGGGTATCCCAGTTTTTGCTATTGTCGATACTAATTGCGATCCGGAGGAAGTTGATTTCCCTATTCCAGCTAACGACGATTCTGTTAAAACTATCGATTTAATCACAACCGTTATCGCAGACGCCGTTATCGAAGGTACGAAAGTTGCACGCATACACGCTGCTGAATCCGGTGCCGATAGCGAAAGATCTTTTAAAGAAAATGAACATGGCGATGATGATCCAAAAAGTAAAAGAAGAATGCGCGAGCGTCGTTCTGGTCCCGGACAACAAGGACAAGGACAAGGCAATGCACCACGTGGCAACCGCAGACCTCGCAATGACGAGAATGCACCAGCCAGCAGGCAATCCTCTGATACTGTTTCTAACGAAAATTCTTAAATTTAAAATATATTCCCGAGGGGGACGCTTGAAGTCCCCTTTTTTTTGTGAGTTAAAATTTGTAAAATAAAAATAGAGAAAAAAATGGCTGATATTACTCCACAAATGGTAAAATCCCTAAGAGACAAAACCGGTGCCGGTATGGCAGATTGCAAAAAAGCTCTTGTCGAATCCGAAGGCGATATAAACAGTGCTATCGAAATCCTTCGCAAAAAAGGAGCTGCTTCCGCTGCTAAAAGAAGCGACCGAGTAGCTAACGAAGGCATTATCACTACTCGTTTAAGCGATGATGCAAAATTAATCGCTGTTTTAGAAGTTAATTGCGAAACTGATTTCGTTTCTCGCAATCCAGAATTTGAAGCTTACGTAAACCACCTCGCCGATGCTTTGATGGCTAACGAAGTTACTTCCAAAGAAGATTTTATGAAATTGAAAGTTGGCTCGGACACCGTCGAGGGCTTACACAATGAAATTTTAGCAAAATTTAGCGAAAAAATTGAAGTTCGCAGATTTGATAAATATAAAACTAATGGCACTTTTGCTGCATATATCCATGCCGGCAATAAATTAGCCGTCATCGTCGAAGTTTCAGCTGCTGATTTAAACGATACTGCTCGCGGATTGGTTCGAGATATAGCTATGCAAATCGCTGCTATGAATCCGCAATTTGTCGATAGGTCGCAAGTAGATGAAAATACATTACTTAAAGAAAAAGAAATTTACAAGCAATTAGCTGTCGATAGCGGCAAATCTGCCGAAATGGCTGAAAGAATCGCCGATGGCAAACTCGAAAAATTCTATCAAGAGCAATGCCTCGTCGAACAAGCTTTCGTTAAAGATGGCTCAAAAACTGTTGCCGAAGTTTTAAAGGACATATCCTCACAAGTTGGAAGCGAAGTTAAAATCATTAGCTTCCACCGCTACTTCCTTGGTGAAAATTAATTTTTTAAGCGGAACGGAGAATTTTCTTCGTTCCGCTTTTCTTCTATAAAAAAGTTACTGCAATGAAATCAATTTATAAAAGAATTCTTCTGAAACTGAGCGGCGAAGCTCTCATGGGCGAGCTCAAATTTGGAATCGACCCCCAAGTCTTGAAAAACTTTGCTGCAGAAATAGCAGAAATACACCGCCTCGGCGTAGAAATCGGCATAGTTATCGGCGGCGGAAATATTTTCCGCGGCATTCAAGCAGCTGCCCACGGCATTCATAAAGTGTCGGGCGACCAAATGGGAATGCTCGCAACAGTAATTAATTCAATAGCTTTCCAAAATGCTCTCGAAGAATTCGGTGTGCCTACTCGTTTGCAAACTGCTATCAAAATGGAGCAAATTGCCGAACCTATCATAAGACGCCGCGCTATTCGTCACTTAGAAAAAGGCAGAGTGGTTATATTTGGCGCTGGTACGGGCAATCCCTACTTCACTACCGATACCGCTGCTGTTTTGAGAGCAATTGAAATTGAGGCTGAAATAATTATCAAAGGCACACGCGTCGATGGCGTTTACGACAGTGATCCAGAAAAAAATCCGGACGCCGTTATGTTCGATACCATAACCTATCGCGAGGCAATTACTCGCGATCTGAAAGTTATGGACCAGACAGCTATCACGCTTTGCCATGAAAATAATTTGCCTATAAAAGTTTTTAACCTGAATACCCGCGGCAATCTCTTGAAATTGATTTGCGGCGAGAGTATCGGTACCTTAGTCAAGGAAAATTAATTTTCCTTTTGATTTGTTTATTTTTTTAAGGAATTATCCTATGTCTTACAATGATGTTTTAGATTCAACCAAAAGCGAGATGGCGAAAGCACTCGATTATTGCAAATTGCAAATTTCCAAAGTTAGAACAGGCAGAGCTTCGGCAACACTGCTCGACGGCGTTACTTTTGAATACTACGGCGCTCAAACGCCCCTATCGCAAGGAGCTACTATTTCTGTGCCTGACGCTCGCTCGATAATCGTGCAGCCCTTCGACAGAACAACGCTTGCTAATATCGAGCGAGCTATCCGCTTGGCAGATTTGGGCTTTAATCCCCAAAATGACGGCACAATTATCCGCATTCCCGTCCCGCCTTTGACCGAAGAAAGAAGAAAAGATTTCGTCAAAATGTGCAAAAAATTCGCCGAAGAAGGACGCGTTGCTATTAGAAATATCCGTCGCGACCAAATTGACGCATTCAAAAAATTAGAAAAATCTAAAGATTGCTCCGAAGACGAGAGAAAACGCGGTGAAGACGAAATTCAAAAGCATACCGATAACTTTATCAAAGAAGTCGATACGTTTTTCTCCAAAAAAGAAAAAGAATTGATGGACAACTAAGCCGCTCGGCTTGGAAGTGTTGAAAAAATTAACTTGTATATTTGTTTTTAAGAGGCTGCCTACTATAGACAGCCTTTTTTTTGACAAATTTCTAAAACTGCGGCTGATTGATAAACTTGTCCAAAATTGATGTTTTTTGGATTTTTTCATCACTCCCTAAAGCATACATCCGCTGGATATATTTTCCTAAAATATCAAATTCCAAGTTCACGCTCGATCGCTCAGTTAAATCCGACAAAGTCGTTGATTTCCAAGTGTGCGGAATGATTGAAACCATAAACTTATTCTCGTGTACTTTCGCAGTCGTTAGGCTAATCCCGTCAATGCAAATCGAGCCGGTATCTACTACAAGCCGAGCAAAATTCTGAGGGAAAGAAATCCATAAATTTACAGCCGTTGCCAGCCGCTCGATTGACAAAATTGTGCCTCGGCAATCTACATGCCCTTGCACCAAATGCCCGCCGAGCCGCGTTGCAAGTGTCATTGCACGCTCCAAATTCACTTTCTGACCCGATTTCATGCTGCCCAGTGTGCTTTTCGCCAGAGTCTCTTCTATCGCTATAACCGAAAAGCCGTCACGGTTGATATCAATAACTGTCTGGCAAACACCGTTTATAGCGATTGAATCATCAATTTTACTGCCTTCTAAAACAACACCAGCCGACACAGTAATATGCTTGCCACCACCCAATGAGTTTATCTTTTTTATTGTCCCAATTTCTTCGATTAAACCTGTGAACATTTTTTCCTCCGATTATTATTCAAATTTAAATAAAATATATCAAAGAAAAAAATATATTACATACCACGACGATATTTTCCTCCGATTTCATAAAGAACTTGCGTAATTTCTCCCATAGTCGCATTTTCTACAGTATCCAGCAATTCCTCAAATATATTTCCGCCACTTAATGCTACTTCCCGAAGTTTATCAAGTGAGGCGTTTATTTCATTGATATGTCTAACTTTAAATTCATTTACTTCAGAAAGTCTTTTATTCTTTTCTTCTTTTGAGGCACGTGTAATTTCCATTTTATCGTAAAGATTTTCTTCTTTATCTTTTGTGAACATATTAACGCCGACAATAGGATAATCCCCGTTTTGCTTCATCATTTCGTAGTACATCGATTCTTCTTGAATTTTCGAGCGTTGATATTGCGTTTCCATAGCACCCAAAACTCCTCCACGGCGAGAGATTCTGTCGAACTCTTCGAGTACTGCCTCTTCTACCAAATCAGTAAGATATTCAATCAGATACGAGCCTTGGTTAGGATTTTCATTTTTCAGCATTCCAAATTCTTTCGTCAATATGAGCTGAATAGCCATCGAGCGGCGAACGGATTCCTCAGTGGGCGTCGTTACAGCCTCGTCATAAGAATTTGTATGCAGTGAGTTACAATTATCGTAGAAAGCTAAAAGTCCTTGTAGCGTGGTTCTAATGTCGTTAAAATCAATTTCCTGTGCGTGAAGCGAGCGTCCCGATGTTTGAATATGATATTTCAACCTCTGGCTTCTGCTGTCAGCTCCGTATCTATTTTTCATAGCGATTGCCCAGATACGCCGAGCCACGCGGCCAATCACGGAATATTCGGGATCCATGCCGTTTGAAAAGAAGAAAGATAAATTTGGTGCAAAATCATCAACAGGAATGCCACGATTTAAAAAATATTCTACATAAGTAAAACCGTTCGCAAGTGTAAATGCTAACTGCGTTATAGGATTAGCACCTGCTTCTGCTATGTGATAGCCGCTTATGCTCAGCGAATAGTAATTTTTTATTTGGTTTATAGATAAATATTCTTGCAAATCTCCAATCAAACGCATAGCGAAATCAATTGAAAATATGCAAGTGTTTTGTCCTTGATCTTCTTTCAACATATCCGCCTGAACTGTTCCGCGCAAGCTTCTGAATATATTGAGCTTAAAATCATTTTTCTCAGCCTCAGACAAAACTTTCCCTTGAGCTTGATACTTTGCCAACTCACGCTTGTAAGCTGTTGCAAAATAGAACGCTACCATAATCGGTGCAGGTGCATTAATAGTCATAGAAACTGATGTCATCGGATCAGTTAAATCAAATCCCTGCAGAAGTTTATCCATGTCTTCGACGTTGCAAATCGAAACGCCGCTCTCGCCTATTTTGCCGTATATATCAGGCTCTGAGGCAGGATCTTCAGCATAAAGAGTTATTCCGTCGAAGGCTACAGATAATCGCTTTGCTTGGTCGCCTTCGCAAAGATAATGGAATCTTTTATTTGTTCGCTCAGGCGAGCCTTCGCCAGCAAACTGACGCTTCGGGTCTTCCGTTGTGCGCTTAAATTCAAATACGCCAGCGGTATAAGGAAAATATCCCGGCAAATTCTCTTTATAAAAGTATTTTACTAAGTCTTCAAAGTTATTAGTACTTGGAGGGATTACTTTAGGAATAAAAGAACCGCAAATAGAATCATACCCACCAGAAACGTTAATTTCTTTATTATTGACTATATAAGTAATATTCTTAGAGAAATATTTTTGTTTTCTTACATCCCATGTAAGAAGAAAATCTCGAGTAGTATCACTTAATGCTTTATAATATTCATTATATTTTTCTAATAATACATGCTTAATTTCAGTATCATCAATTACTTCCGCTGTTTGCTTAATAGAATATGCCAAACCGCTTTGTTTGGCTTCTTTTTCAGCAAAAGAATTGTAATTGCGAACAGTATCAGCTATATCCGAAAGATAATTAACACGTTTGTGACTTATTAACCCAAAATCTTCTTTTTTATCAACACTTAAATGTTTGAAGTTTTCTTCGTTGATTTCAACATTCAGATTATATTTATTTCTAAGTAAATTAAGTAAATCCTTAAAAAATAAGTTAAGTCCGATATTATTAAATTTATTAGAGCTGGTTGGATAAACGGGCAGTTCCAACTCATTTAGGGCTTTGTCTTTCCGTATGTTCGAGCCTCTATTCCGTAGATAGTGAATTTTTACTTCACGCAGGGCATCTTCTGAACCAATCTTCTCAAATTTATTAATTATAATATAATTAGCTTCGTCCAGCATGTCAATTTTTTCTAATTGCGACGGTGCGCCAAATTCAGCTGTCATTACATACACTGAAATATCGCTTATTTTCGTAACTTTACTGTTTCCTTGACCAATGCCGCTTGTTTCTACAAAAATCAAATCATAGCCACAACTCTTTAAAATGCTTATAGCTCCGCTAATTGAATCCGATAACTCATTGTCATTCTGGCGGGTAGCAAAACTCCGGAAATAGACTCTGTCATTATATATTTGATTGTACCTTATCCTATCGCCTAACAAAGCCCCTTGCGAATGGCTTTTCGATGGATCAACCGCTAAAACTGCTATCCTTAGTGATTTCGTATATTGCAAAAATCTTCCAACAACTTCATCAATAACCGAACTCTTGCCGCTGCCGCCTGTCCCGGTGAAGCCAATAACAATACTTTTTTCACCGTCTGTATAGTTTAATTCTTTAATAATTATAGACTTCTCGCCATCATCTGATAAATTCTCGAAATAGCTAATTTGTCGAGCAATTTTATAATCATCACAATGGCTATTTGCTTCAGTAACATCTTTATTTAATTCTATATTATCGCTATTACTTGATAACTTATTTGATTTAATTCTATTTATAATATCATCTGCTATTCCGTCTATACCTATTTTAGGTCCATCGCTGGCATGATATATTTTTTCTACACCATATTTTTCGAGTGCTTCGATTTCTGAGGGCAAAATAACGCCGCCGCCGCCGCCGAATACCATTATTTTATTGGCTTTTAGTTCATTTAGTTTATCAATTATATATCTAAAATATTCATTGTGTCCACCCTGATATGAACTAATTAGTATTCCGTCGGCATCTTCTTGAA
>JBBRJR010000046.1:0-12896 GCA_038218865.1 Kapaibacterium sp. (SeqCode)
TCGTCGCCTTGCGCCAATGCTTTTCTTACCAAAGTAGAAGTAATATCAATCTTAGGCGTTTGGAGCCAGATCGGCTTTTTATCGATATTTCGGAATATATCATTTGTGGTTTCCTTAGCCAAAGCATTAATATCTTCGGGCCTCGATACTATGCAAATCTGAACAAGTCGAGCAATTTCGAACCAATACTTCCATTTTTTAAAAGCTATTGCTTGATCAGCGCCGATAAGTAAAAACAATTCATCTTCAGGATATTTCCTAACTAATTCATTTATCGTGGAAATAGTATAAGAAACGCCACCACGAGTTATCTCAAAATCAAAAAGCTGGAATTGCGGATATTCTTCGATAGCGGCAGCTACAAGGAGTAATCGCCACTCATCGCTAATCAAAGCATTTTTTGCTTCTTCAATTTTAAAAGGAGATATAGAGCAAGGCACAAATAAACACGTCGTAAGCGACATAGATTTAGTGAAATACTCAGCCATAGCTATATGAGCGTTATGTATTGGGTTGAATGTACCACCCATTATTCCAATTTTCAAAATAAAGCTCCTTAATAGGTGTCAGGTGTCAGATGTCAGGTAGCAGAAAAAGTAGCAGAAAAAGTGATGGTAAATACTTTTTATTCGGTGGCTGAGCCTGTCGAAGCCCCCGACCCCCTCTTACAAGAGGGGGCTAGGTGGTGTTCATATTGTTTTTGCAGTTTTATTGTTCATTTAACAAAAATGTTCTGTATAAAACCTAAAAATATAACTTATGATGCAGCCTCCTGGCGCAGAGGTCATATTATTATATTTCAAGACATTTATTTGCTAATGAAAAAGGTTGCATTATTTAGTTATGTTTTTGTTAGAGACGCAAAATTTTGCGTCTCTACGTATCATACAACCTTCTGTCTCACCTCTGCCTTTCACCTATTACCGAAAACAGACCACTGATAACTGAAAACTAATCAATATATTCCATTTCAATTGTGAAATGTCTCAAAAATTCTGCTTCATAAGTAATTTTCATCTTTTTGAGCGATTCACGGTTTTTGTATGTTTCTATCACTGCTTCGGCTATATAATCAATGTGATTTTGTGTATAGACGCGGCGCGGAATAGCCAAGCGAACAAGTTCCATAGTCGGAGCTATGTGCTTGCCGTTTTCGTCTTTTGTGCCAAACATTACAGACCCGATTTCGACGGTACGAACGCCAGATACTCTATATATTTCATTGCAAATGGACTGTCCCGGGAAAAACTCGGGAGCTATGTGCGGAGCAAATCTTTTAGCATCGATATAAACGCCGTGTCCGCCAGTCGGAACGATAATCGGCACGCCTGCGGCTAAGAGTTTATCGCCCAAATATTTCACTTGACCTACGCGATATTCCAAATAATTTTCGTCCATAACTTCTTCAAAGCCGATGGCTAAGGCTTCTAAGTCGCGACGAGCCAAACCACCATAAGTTGGGAAACCTTCGGTAACGATAAGTACTGTTTTAGCTTTTTGAGCAATTTTTTCGTCATTAGTAGCGAGGAAACCGCCAGTATTGGACAAGCCGTCTTTTTTGGCACTCATTGTAGTACCATCGGCGTAGGAAAACATTTCTTGGGCAATTTCGAGTACAGTTTTATTTTCGTAGCCTTTTTCGCGTTGTTTGATAAAATAAGCATTTTCGGCAAATCGGCAGCTATCGATGTAAAACGGAATGTTGTATTTGCTAAGCATTTCTTTGGTTTCGCGAATATTTTGCATGGAAACGGGCTGCCCGCCACCGCTGTTATTGGTTACGGTAGTCATGCCGAGCGGAATGTTTTCAGCTCCGTATTTTTTAATTGTTGCTTCCAATTGAGCAATATCTAAATTTCCTTTGAAATCGCCCAATACTTCTGGTTGCTTGCCAATTTCGTTAAGCAAATCTATAGCTATGCCGCCGTTAAATTCAATATTGCCGCGAGTTGTATCGAAGTGCGTATTGTTTGGTACATATTTACCTTTAACGTCGAAACATTTAAATAAAATTCTTTCGGCTGCGCGACCTTGGTGGGTTGGAATTATGTATTTAAAACCTGTAAATTTACGAACAGCATCTTCAAACTTGTAGTAACTGCGGGAGCCAGCATAGGCTTCATCTGCGTCCAACATAGCTGCCCATTGCTTGCTGCTCATCGCAGTAGTTCCGCTATCTGTTAGTAAATCGATTGTAATATCCACTGATCGTAACGAGAAGGGATTGTTGAATGCTTCTTTGATTCTTTTTTCTCTTTGTTCAACCGTTGTTATCGGGATTTCCTCAACGGTTTTGATTTTAAACGGCTCAATTTTCGTTTTCATTAAACACCTTTTTTATCAAAAAATTATAATAATATTTTTAAAATAGTTATGCAATTTAATAATAATTTTTGACAATTAAAAATTGTTTAGCAAGAATATTTCAAATTATTACTTTGTTATTTCGTTATTTTTTAATATTTTATTTTTTTTAAAATCACAAGAAAGAATAATTGATGCAACAAGAAATTAATACGCTTAAAGATGAAATGCTCCAAAAACTGGAAACAACCTCCACTTTGAAAGATTTGGAGCTGTTTCGTTTAGATTTTTTAGTCAAAAAAGGACCTCTTCAAGCTTTATTCGACAAGATGAAAACCTTGCCCAATACAGAAAAGCCGCTCGTGGGCAAAGAGCTTAATGTAGCCCGCAATCAAGTGGAAGAAAAGTTTTCATCCATCAAAGAATCGCTTGAAACAAAGCAATCATCTGTGCCGGATATTGATTTGACGCTTCCCGGGCGTCATAGCTTCAAAGGCTCATATCACCCGATAAATCAAACGCTGGCTCAAATGCTTGACGTTTTTGTCAATATGGGATTTTCCATTGCACAAGGACCGGACATCGAAGATGATTATCATAATTTTGATTCGCTCAATTTCCAAGCTGATCATCCCGCCCGCGATATGCAGGATACTTTTTTTATTAAATCAGAGAAAAACGATATACTTTTGCGAACACATACCTCGCCAGTGCAAGTGCGGGTAATGCAAACGCAAACGCCGCCGATTAGAAGCATTATGCCGGGCAGAGTGTATCGCAACGAAGCTATATCTTCTCGCTCGCTGGCAGAATTTCATCAAATCGAAGGGCTCTATATCGACAAAAATGTTACTTTTGCTGAGCTAAAAGCTACGATGATGGTTTTTGCTCAAAAAATGTATGGCAAGGATATCAAGTTCCGTTTCCGCCCTTCATTTTTTCCATTTACTGAGCCAAGTGCCGAAATGGATATAACGTGCTACCTTTGCCATGGTAAAGGCTGCCGCGTTTGCAAGCATTCGGGCTGGCTTGAAGTAGTAGGCTGCGGCATGGTCCACCCTAACGTTTTACGCAATGGAGGAATTGATCCAGAAATTTACTCTGGCTACGCCTTTGGTTTTGGCATCGAAAGGGTTACTATGCTGCGTATCGGGATTGACGATATACGCTTGCTTTACGAAAACAATTATAAATTTTTGTCGCAATTTTAATTTTTCTCTTAAGATGAATTAATTGCTAATAAGCAATTGGAAAAATAAATTATGGACGATTTTGGCAGTATCGGCGGACTCGGCAGAGCGGGCGAAGGCGGAAGCGATTCCGGCGGCTACTACGTGCCGTTACGCCAAAAAAAAGCTGACGCTCCCGCTCGTCCTCCGAAGCTCAGGCAAGGCGAGATTATCGTAGCGACAGTAATAGAAGTTCTTGATTTTGAGCTGGCTAAGGTGAAATTGCCTCAAGGAACTTTCAATGCCACACTGCACAGCAGGCTAAAATCAGGCGACACCTTATTTTTGTTCGTAGCCGAAACTCAGCCAAATTTAGTATTGAGAGTGCATTCAGTTACAAGCACAGTAAAAGGAAAATTACGGCTATCGGCTGATATAGTGCGAATGCTCGACTTGCCTGACAATTCTCTATATCTCGATATTGCCCAATTCCTTGCTGAAAGGAAATCCAACGTGCTGCGGAGCGAAGCTCTTATGTTTGCCGCGTTGCTCGATAAAGTTGATTATGGTGAAAAAAAGTACAGTAAAATCGCTTTATTTTCTTCAGTATTTTTTGTGCTGTTATCCACAAAAAAAGAGGATATGAATCTGGTGAAAGATTTTTATCCCGCATTTTTTGAAATACAGGATATTTTCTACTTATTCCAAAAAACATTGGCCTACCGCAATAATTCATTAATACGCAGTATTTTACAAAAAAAGACAACGGATTTGAGTGCTTTCTTCTTTTTGGATATATCGTCCGAGCAATCATTTTTTTTGGGCGAAATTAAATCAAAAGAAAACGACATTTCTGAAGCGCAAGTGCTTGCAAAAGTAATAGAATCGGTAAATGTGTTCAATCCTTTCGCAGTGAGCCACCAAGAGCCGCTTATTTGGCTTTTTGGGTTGCTCGCTCCGAATGATTATATTTTATTTCGTTTGGACGCTTTGCCAGCTCAAAAGCCGGAAAACCCTACAGCCACGATGCAGCCGTTCCATCATTTTGTAGCCAGCGCCAGGGAGCATTTAGAAACGGACAAAGTATTTTCACTTGCCGAAAAAGAGGAAAATCAAGAATTATTTTTTAAAAATATAGCTGAGGAAATAACGCAAGAAATGAATCGCTTTGGGTTTAATGTTGCCGCGCTCCAAGCATTTGGACTAAAAAGTGGATACAAGGTACTTGCTAAAGCAGTGCTAAAAGCAACACCTATAAACTTTACCATCGTTGTTTGATTCGCAATAAATTTCATACTAATTACATAACAATGTAGATTTTACGAAAGAAATTACTTTTTAGCAGAATGTTGATTAAGTCCATGTGGCTTGTCAGGGCTGACTCATAAGTAATAAATGAAAGGGGGTGTTCATATTATGTTTGCCGTTTTATTGTTCATTTAACAAAAATGTTATGTATAAAACCTAAAAATATACCTTATCGGGGCAGCCATAACAAAACTACAGTTATTAGTAAATCAACAGACTGTTAGCAAATATTATTTATCCAGTACTCTACCAGCGCCGACATATATTTTTTGCAGGTAAGAATCTGAGAGCGATTGCCGGACTACTCCCCGCCCCGAGGCAGAGTGGATTATTTCATTGCCGCCCAAGTAAATTCCCACATGCGATATTTTTGTGCCTTTGCTGAAAAAGATTAAATCGCCAGTACACCTTTCGTCGTCCGAGATTTTTTTAGAAAAATTATATTGCTGATTTGCTGTGCGAGGCAGGCTTACGCCGATGCCTTCATAAATATTTTTGACAAAGCCGGAGCAATCAACGCCTTTATGCGTATTGCCACCCCATAGGTACGGAACGCCAATCCAAGTTTGCGACGAGCTGATAATATCACTTTGCTTTTTAGATAAATTTTCCGTTTGCTTTTTGCGGCTTTCCTGCTTTGGCTCATCATCATTTAAACTTCCCTTCGTTGCGAAAGAAGCCGAACTAGAAGAAGAATTTCTCCCCAAGCTCGAAAATCTTTGGCTCGACGAGCAAGACGCCAAAAGTAAAGCCAAGCTAAAGAAAATTACCAAACAATATGTGCGGTTAAGTATTCTCATAAATTAAAGCGATTTCTCGCTGTTTTTTTCTGATGATACAATTCTATTCTTTATATTATGGCTTACTCTCACTACAATATTCGAGTTAATGACTGTGAATATTGCAGCTGCCAAGAAAATAAAACCTGCTTTTAATAGCTCTTCGGTCATAATGCCCCCCAATAAATAATGATAAATACATAACAAAAAATATGCCATTGTATTTATATTATTTTACGAGAAACAAAGCAAAATGTTTCACGAACGGTTTTCAGTAATCATTCGTCGGTAGCCAGTAAAAAGCAGATCATACCGTTACTACATTTTTGTATCGGCTGCTTTTTCCTTATTATCCAAAAGCGCGAGTATTTCTTGGAAATCTTGTGGCAAAGCGGATTCGAAACGCATAAATTCCTGCGTTTCAGGATGAATAAATCCAAGCGTTTTTGCGTGCAAAATTTGCCTTTGGGCAATTTTCAAGCATTTATCGGCAAGCTGGCGGAATTTGGCTTTCTCACCGCCGTAGAGAATTGTGTCGCCGCCGTAAGTTTGGTCACCAAAAATCGGGCGATTAATCGATTGTGCGTGAACGCGGATTTGATGTGTGCGTCCAGTATGTAGCACAAATTTCACAAGAGCGGTATTGTTCATATTTTCCAAAACAAAATAATCTGTACGGGCGGTTTTGCCACCTCTTTTCATTGCCGTGAAAATCTTTCTGTCCTTTGGCGAGCGTCCGATATTGTCGGCTATTTCGCCTTGGGATTCTTTGAAAGTGCCCCAAACTACTGCCCAATACTCGCGTTCAGTTGTTTTATCGGCAAATTGCTTTGCCAAAAAAGCATGAGAAACGGGGTCTTTGGCAATAAGCAAAAGTCCGGAGGTGTCTTTGTCTATGCGATGTACAAGCCCGGGACGGACGTCGTCGCCAGCAAATATTTCGCCTTCGCTTGTCTCTTCCTCGTCAGTATCATCTACTTCAATTTGTATATTTTCGCGTACGCCAAAATGATATAGCAAAGCATTAACAAGTGTACCGTAACGATTGCCAAAGCCTGGGTGGACGCACATTCCCGCAGGCTTATCCACTACGAGCACGTATTTATCTTCATAAACAATATTAAGTGCAATGTCCTCAGGAACTAATTCCATTGGCGGGGGCTTCATCAGCGTAACTTCCACTTTATCTAATGGTTGCACTTTGCGACTGGCTTTTACTGGCGAGCCGTTAATCATAACCATTCCGGAATCTATGGCTTTTTGCACTCTGTTGCGTGTGGCTCCGGCTACCGCTTGCGACAAAAATACGTCCACACGCTCGGGAGATTGTCCCCGCGTTATTTCAAAAACGTACTTGGTCTCGATTTTTTCCGGATAATTATCTTTTTCCGTGATTTCAGGCTCTTTCAATTATAATTCCTTATTAAGTTGTTCATCACTTTGCGGAGATAATTCATTAGGTTCATTAGCCTCGCAAGAGGGTTTATTGCAAAATGTTTCTTTGATTTGCGGCAGTTTCGAGTGGAATATAAGCAAGGCGACTACGCCGCACGTAACGCATGAATCGGCTATATTAAATACCGGAAATGATGAGTAATAGTATCCAAAAAACTGTACATCCGGTATATCGACTTGTATAAAATCGACAACATGACCGTAAAAGAGTGGATTAGTGCCGTAAAACACGCCGTAGAATACTCTATCTATCAAATTGCCGACCGCACCAGCGAAAATAAGCATAATTCCTATCTTTACTCCCGGGTGGGCGCGTATAATTTTATATAAATAAACGCCTAAAGCTATGCCAGCTAAAATTGAAAACAAGCTCAAAAAGATTTTGCCCCAGCCGAATTCTATACCGAATGCCATGCCCGGGTTTTCTATATATGTCCATTGCAAAGTGTCGCCGATAACTTTTATTGATTGCCCGTAGTACATGCCGTCGTGGTGAAAGCCCAATAAATCAAAGCCTTTGACTGCTAATTTTGTTGCTTGGTCGGCTAAAATTAATATTAGGGCGAATAGAAAATATATGTTATTGGTTTTGGCGGTACTTTGCGAAGTGTTCATTTTCATGTAGAAATATAGTTAAATTGATGTTTAATTGTGCATTAACGTTTGAAAGTGTAATTCATTATTTCAATGAAAATAAAAAAGCTTTTAATAAACAGTTGATTAAGTCTAACTTACTTGTCGGGACTGCCCCGATAAGTAAAACCCTACTATTTGGCGATAACCCGCGAAATCTGAATTTTTCTATATCGCTAAGCGATAAGAAAAATTTCCTTATTAAACGTATTTCTATCAAAACGTAACTTATCGGGGCAGCCACAGCAAGAAGTTGCTGTTATGTAACTGCTTACGCCGCGCGAATTTCGGGTTCTTGCTGTGGCTGCCTCATAAGTAAAACGACGTCTTATAATACCACTCACGTTTGTTAAAATAATATTGAGACGATACTTACATTTTTAAACACCTCCCGTCCCTCTCTTACAAGAGGGGGAGAAAGAAGTTTCTACATTGTAAGAACTTACGTAACTATTTCTTTAGGTTTTTCTTCCTCCCTCTCCTTCGGAGAGGGTCGGGGAGAGGTCATATTTGTATCTTATCCTCGTGCCATTTGGCCGGCGGGTGTTTAAAAATCCTTGTATCATCACAATTTTATTTCAACATACGTGCATATCTTGAAAACATATTTTTTACCTTATGAAACAGCCTCCCACGAGTTTAATTCCTTAACGCTAATTCAGTACTTATTGAGGCTGCTTCAAGAAAATTAGACTTAATCTACAGACTGCCGAACTATAAAGCACAATAATTCAAATTTATCAAAATTATATTACTTTACCATTTACTTCGTCAATTGCGTTTTGAAATGAATTGAATAATTATGAAAATAAAGTATTTTATATTGATAGCGTTTTTTTTGGAATTTTCAGGATTTGTTGGATTTGCTGCTGCGGAAATTCGCGTTGGGAAAATTCATATCGACAGGCAAAAAGTATTTGAGCCAACGGATAAAGACTGGTTTTTTGCTGCTGATTTTCTGAATAATTTTCATACCGTTACGAAAAAGTATATCGTTCAAGATGAAATTCTATTTAAAAGTGGTGATTACGTGGACGATGACCTGCTCTACGAAACAGAGCGGAATTTGAGACGTACTGGGCTTTTTACGCGAGCTCGCATTGAGATTGATTCCGTGCATGACGACACGTATGATATTTATATTAACACCAAAGACCGCTGGTCGCTTTATCCTTCGGCGCTATTTGGTTCTGGCGGAGGCAAAACAAATTACGGCGGGCGATTGGAGGAATTTAATCTTTTTGGTACTGGTACGTTGGTTTCAAGCGAGGCTCTCTTCCGAAACGAAAGCAATATCGGCTGGCAAGGCACAGCTCGGCTTTATCAGAGAAAAATTTACGGTACTAACTTATCCATTGATTTTAATTTAATGAGCAATAAAATTCGTACTGAGCAGAACATCAAGCTACAAAGGGATTACTTGACATTAGAAGACCCAATGGCTTACGGCGTCGATTTGACGAATAATTTTGGCCGCGACTTTATATTCCAAGGCAAAAAAGAAACCACGCTTATCCCGATGAATGAGCAGAAAGCTGATTTTTGGTTTTCTCGGGCATGGTGGCGCAAGGACAGAGTTTTTATTACCGCTTGGGCAGAATATCAAAAGGCTGAACGCGGATTGGAGGAAAATTCGAGAGCTTTCGACAACTCCGGCAAATTACTTTTTGCTTTTTCATCAGTTTCGCAAGAGTTTTTCATGCTGGACAAAGTAAATTCCTATTATCCTGAGGACGTTACAATCGGCGGCTGGGGCTCGGCAATATTAGGCAAGGTCTTCCCTATCGCCTCGAAAGGCGAAAGTTATTATTATGTAGCCGGGCAAGGCGAAAGGTCATATCTGAGTAAGAAGGTATATCTTTTTGGTCAGCTTACCGGTGCAAGCGCCTTCTCGCGAGCTGCTGCTTACTACACTTATCAAGAATTTTTAGGATTAGGCTTCTATCGTATAACGGAAAATCTGCTGCTTGCCGCTAACATTCGCCAACAAACTGTTTGGAATTGGGCTAAGCAAAGGCAACTGATTTTGGACAATGACGCTGGGCTTCGCGGCTATGACCTAAACTCCTTCGCAGGCGACAACCGCATGGTTTCAAACGTCGAGCTAAGATTTTTCCCGAATATAACTGCATTTCTTTTTAATCTTTCCGGCGTCGCTTTTTTCGATGTTGGCTCAGTTTGGCGTCAAGACATCAAACTGACGAAGGCGCAATTCCATAATTCCGCCGGATTGGGGCTACGGTTGCATTTCACAAAATCGGACAATCCTGACCATATTTTCCGGATCGACTTTGCTTATAATTTCGACGAAAAGAGATTCGGCGGCATCGTATTCTCTACTCGGCAAATGTTCTCCGCATTCAAAAATCATGAATTCCGCCTGCCAAAATTATTTGGTACAGAGTTCGATTATGAATAATTTGATTTGATAATGATTATTTTTAAAGATTATTATTACTAAAAAAATAAAAACATCAAAATCTTTTGATATATTCAAGTATAGTAAGTATATTGCAATGTATATTTATTATTAATTTAAAATTTGGGTGAGCAATGAAATTGCGTTCTATACTTATATTACTTATTACAGTTACATTTTCGGCAAGTTCTCTTCTATCTGCCGACGGCGACACTACAAAAGTCAGGACAGTGGAGTTCAATACCGCTCGTGCCGGCTGGTATAGTTTCCCAAAAAGCGGAGAAAAGAAATTCCGAAAAATTATAATGAATTTCAAAATAAAATGCCCCGACGGCAAATCTTGCGGCGAGTGGGACTATATCTCAAATGTTTTTATTGATAAATACTTTGCTCCGAATTTTCGCATAGGCGGCAAATCACATGTTTCTCAAAGTTTTATGACTGATACGGCTTGGGCATTTACTCCTGAAAAAATTAACGACGCTTGGGTTTTGACAAAAACTCCAAAGCCCTCAAAAATAATTTATTTTTATAATGACACTAAACTCCCTACTTTGGCAACTGACTCGCTAGTAGTTTGGGACACTTACTTTACATATTCTCTCGACGCAGCCGGCAAGAAAATCGACTCCGCTTTAGTTGCCGCTGATTCAACAGTCTCGCTCACAAAAAAACGCGTTTATTTCAAAGATGAAGTTACTATCAACGAGCGCTCCGAGATAATGCGATATATTACGCCTTACGGCAACGGACTGAAATTAGGCGATGGCTGGCTCTATACTGTGGACGTTACCGACTTCCTGCCGCTACTATTAGACAGCATATACATTTACGCTCCTTGCGGCGGATGGGGCGACCAAACGAGCAATACCGACCAAGAAGCATTAGAGCTATCGTTCGATTTCATCGAAGGCACTCCTGCTCGTGATATTATTCGCTTAGAAAAAATGTGGGAAAGCAATCGCGCTGTTTACAACGGCAAGTTCGAAAGCCTCTTCCCCCCACTACCAGTGGAACTTGCAGCAAATGAAAAAGGTGCGCGGCTGAAAGTAATTCAAACCGGTCATGGCTTTGGCGGAAACAATGATAATTGTTCAGAATTTTGCAAAAAAGAAGCAAACGTGAAAATAGACGACCAGCAACGCTACGCAAGATATATTTGGCGCGAATGCGGCGAAATACCGCTTTTCCCACAAGGTGGCACATGGATTAATGACCGTACAAACTGGTGTCCGGGCATGGACGTCGAGGCTCATAACTACGAGCTGACGCCATACTTGACAGCCGGAGAGCCACATACTGTCGATTACAGCATGGAATATTACAACACGCCTTACGTGGACGGCTCCAACAAAGAAGGCTTTTGGGTTATTTCCTCATATCTCATTACTTACAGCGAGCCGAATTTCAATCTCGACGCTGAGCTTGTCGATATTATCAATCCTACTCAAAAGCAAGCATACAAGCGATTGAATCCCTCTTGCTTTAACTATTCCGTACTTATTCAAAACAGTGGTAAAGAGAAAATTACGTCTGTCAAATTCCGCTTAGGCTTCGAGGGCGACGAAAGCGAGCATAATTTCACTTGGACAGGGAATATGAATTTCTTGGATACCGCCACTGTAACTTTTTATGATTTTGCGCGATCCGACAACAGCCAAGAGGCTCGCAAATTCTTTGTAGAAATAATGGAAGTAAACGGCAAAACTGACGATTACGCAGCAAATAACACGGGCGTTTCATTAGCACCTGCGGTCGCTTATTTACCAAACGATTTGAGCTTTAATCTGAAAACGAATAATTACGCCAGTCAACAATATCATTTCATCGTGCGAGATAGTGAATGGAATGTAATTAAGGAACGCAATACATTTTCAGATAATACAAATTACGCCGAAACAATGACTTTGCCGGACGGCTGCTACGACTTCCAACTTACGAATAAATTAGGATATGGATTATATACATTTTTCATGGTTCAGCAATTAGGGACTGGCGCATTTAATATTTCAAGCCGTGGCAATACAATTGCAACCTACAATCCAGATTTCGGAAATTACATTTATCAACAGTTCAGAGTTGGTCCAGTACCGGAAATCGCTTATTCAAAAGATACGGTTTTCTTTGGCACAACTTTACTTGGAGTAGAAACAACTCAAACTTTGGAAATATCATCGAAAAACAATCGAGACGTAACGATATACAATGCAAATATATTTTTGGGTAGCTCCTATGGGTATAGAATAATTTCGACATCGCCAGAATTATCCGCAAACAACCCCGTAACGCTTAAAGCAGGCGAAAAAATGACCGTTACAATAGGTTTCAACCCTAAAAACGAAGCCACAACGGGAGCTAATTTGACATTTGAAACAAATGATTTTTACTCGACAAATCATTCAGTTAGATTAATCGGCATAGGCGACGACCCTAATGGAGTAAATGAGATGCCAACTGCAACAGCCGCCATCGATGTTACTTATAATGCAAATATGCAAACAGCGAGAATTAGATTAAATACTAACGCAACGGCAGGCAAAACGCAAGTAAAAGTATTTGATTCAATGGGCAACTTGATCGGTATAATCTACGACCAAGAAACAATGAACGGCTACGACGAATTTGAATACAGCACGCAGGCTCTCACTTCTGGCGCCTATTATTTCGTTTTGCAAAATGGAGATAAATACGTAACCAAATCATTTGTGATAGCGAAATAGGCAAATAGTTATCGGTGGTCAGTTATCGGTTATCGGTAAAAGTCAGTGCCACTCCCAGATGGCTACCATCCCAGATGAGGCTGCCCCGATAAGGTATATTTTTAGGTTT
>JBBRJR010000047.1:0-12886 GCA_038218865.1 Kapaibacterium sp. (SeqCode)
CCGCTCCCTTCGGCGACTTTTATCGATTAATAGTAAACGGCTACCAAACCGATGCCTATAACTTCATTTCACAGCCCATATTTTCCCAAGACGGCGTTCGACATGCTTCGTTTGCTAATTTAAACGGTACTTGGAATATTATCACCGAGGGCGAAATAAAAGAACTCAAAGCAACCGACCCGGGCAATTTAGGCTTTTCTGCTGACTCGAAAACGCTCGTCTATTCTTATTTCTCAGGGCAAATCGAACATATCGTCCTCGCCGATAAAACAGTCGAAGTCATCGGCAAATCCGGCACATTCTTTACGAATTTCAACGGCTCAATGTATGCCTTCGTTGGCTTGCGAGGCAGCCGCAAAGTACTAAATATAAACGGACAAGAAACAACGACTTTCGATGATATTGTCCCTATCGGCTTTTGGCAAGACAATACTTTCCTTTACGCAGCAAAAAATGGTTATAATTGGCAGTTTTATAAAAATAAAAAAGAAATAACCGATAACTTCAATAACGTAAAAGATGTTGCCATTAACCACACAGGCACTGTCGCTGCAGCTTTGGTCGAGCTTACAACGGGATTTAGCACCGGCATAACGTTTTCAGATGAATACTACGAGCCGCTTTTCGGCAGAAACTATGATTTCGTCTCCTACCTTTGCCTACACCCCGAATTGCCACTCGTTTCGTATCTTGGGGTATCCGCGCAAAGCAAGGTAATAGTACTGAACACAGCGGAATACTCAACTTATGACAACACCAGCTCGCCGAAGTTTTCCCACGACGGCAATGATTTGCTTTTCTCAGCCTGCGATTTAGATTGCATTATAAATATTAATGGCAAAAGATTTCCTTTGAAATCAATGCTGACGCCACAAACCGAATTTGCTTTGAAGCCGGGCAGCAATACAGTGGCTTATTCGAACAGTACCACGATGATTGTTCTATTTTTAGAAACAAATAAAATGCACGCCGGCATGATGGTCGATAAAATTATTCCACCAGTATTCAACCGACGGCTAAATCGTTACGAAACTATCGGGCAAATTAATAACCGCCTCTATTTGATGACTTGCTCAACAGAATAATTTGCATGAAACAAAACATTATACTGAAACGTATTAATACTTTAAAATGATACTTTTTTGATTATTTTTGATGGAGAAAGAAAAATGGATGATGGTCAAATACCCAATAATATCGGAGGGGTCCCTCCTTACCAAGTACATTACGAACGCCGACGCCGTAAGTCCACATGGTGGATACCGCTTCTAATTGTCGGTATTATCTTAGTTTTAATCATTGGCTTTATTGTTGTCACTTTCGGAGTGGTAGGCTCTGTATTTGAAAGCGAACAAGTGGAAGTCAAAGGAAATACCGTGCTTTACCTAACGCTGGACAATGTTTCCGAATATTCGCAAGCTAATCCATTCCAAATGTTTGGCGGCAACGCCTCCGATGCAAACTTTTTTGACATTCTTTCGGCAGTCAAAAGAGCGAAAAATGACGACGATATCAAAGGCATTTACTACTCCGTCAAAGGTGAATCAGGACTCTCCGCAGTTAAAGCCGAAGAACTCTTAAAAGCTATGGACGATTTCAAAAGCTCTGGAAAATTCATTTACTCGTATATTCAAGCCGGCACAGAGCAAAATTACGTTAACGCACTGCCTTCGGACAAAATCTTCATGCCCGAAGAAGGCATGCTCGAAATGAATGGATTTGCTATCAGCGCCATGTTTTTCAAAAATACACTTAGCAATATCGGTGTGGACTTCTACGTTCAACAATTCGAGGACTTCAAATCTGCCGGCGAATCCCTCACCCGAACCAGCTTCAGCGATTCGGCACGCTACGAGTTGAAAGTACTGCTGCAAAGCCGCTACGAAACTTTCCTTAGTAATGTGGCAAGCTATCGGAAGCTCGACAAGCAAAACGTAGCAAGTATATTAAATCGCGGACTATATACAGCCGATTCCCTGCAAGCCTTAGGCTTCATCGACGAGATACTGCCCGAGAACGAAGTAAAAGAATTTATGAAAAAGAAAGTTTTTGGACGCATAGATAAAAAAGACGAGCTAAACTTCATCAGCATCGACAGTTACGCCGCAGCTCCAGAAGATTCTCCGAAAGATAAATCATTAGACAAAAACAAACAAATAGCTATTATATACGCTGTCGGCGCTATAAACCAAGGTTCTCAAAGCGGCTGGAGTAATGAGGAGAGTGTTCGGTCAGATGATTTTGTTGAATACTTAAAGCAAGCTCGCGAGGATAAATCCATTAAAGCTATCATCTTGCGCATAGACAGTCCGGGCGGTTCGGTTATCGCCTCCGATGATATTTATAAGGAAATCATTAAAACGCGGGCAGTCAAGCCTGTTTATGCTTCGATGAGCGACGTGGCGGCGTCTGGCGGGTACTACATGGCGATGGCATGCGATACGATTATAGCGCACCCCTCAACTATTACAGGCTCGATTGGCGTTATTTTGATGGTGAATAATTTTAGCCGTACATTAAATAAGTTGGATATAACGCTCGATACACTCCAAACGGGCGCTGCTGCTAATTTCCTTTCTCCGCTTATGGCGCTTCAAAATAAGGACAAAGAGAAACTTTACACAATGTCTGAGAAAATATATCATCGCTTCGTTGCAAAGGCAGCGAAAAGCCGGAATAAATCATTTGATGAAATGCGTTCGCTTGCTAAAGGTCGCGTGTGGGTTGGACATGACGCATTCCAGCGTGGACTTGTGGACGTAGAGGGCGGCTTCAACGATGCTCTCAATATAGCAAAAAAGCGTCTGGGTCTTAAACCTGAAAATCAAGTATATATCCAAACGTATCCGAGCCAAGAGGACGGACTAAAGTCAATCTTGAAAATATTTGGATTGGAAAAAGACGAAGAGCCGTCAGTAAATATGAAGCAACTGGCTCAAGCTTTCGGCATGGACGCAAACTCTTTCTTTGAATATTGGAGCGTTATTCCGCAAGAGGCTCGTCGTCAAGTACTTTATAATTATCAATTAATGGAAATGTCGGGCAAGGAAAAGTCATTGATGGCATTGCCTTATAATATAGAGATAAAGTAGGCGGCAGGGAAGAAGGTTGCCAGTAATCAGTTTTCGGTTATCAGTGAAAGGCAGGGAAGGAAATAGGCTTTGGGCGGCAGGAAAGGCATTCTAGTTTTCAGTTTTCGGTGAGATGAAAAATGATTTTTCCCCCTTTTTCAAAAGGGGGCAGTGAGCGAAGCGAACAGCGGAATTTGTGTATGATTGAAGAAATCCCCCAAACCCCCTTTTAAAAAAGGGGGAAAGAAGAGCATGAAGTGTGAAGTCGTAAGTCGTTATAATACAGACGTTTCTTCCTCCCTCTCCATTTATGGAGAGGGTCGGGGTGAGGTCAATTGGTATTCAGTTTTCAGTTATCGGTGAGATGAAAAATGATTTTTTCCCCCTTTTTCAAAAGGGGGAAAGAAAAACATAAAGAAAAAACTCTGCCTATACTTTCCGTAACTCTGCGGAAAATACTTTCTCGACTTCTTTTATAATTTTTTCAATTGCCGGATCGATGTCTTCATCAAGCAATGTACGGTCGGGAGCTGAGAAACTAAGCGAATACGCCAAGCTTTTTTTGCCTTCAGGTAGATTTTTGCCTGCATAAAAATCGAAAACTTCAACTTTTTTCAAATAGCCACCGCCGATTTTTGCAATTATTTTTCTGACGTCGCCGGAATTAATTGATTCATCTAACAAAAATGCCAAATCGCGGTTTACAGTCGGAAATGGACTAAACGGCTTGTATTTCTGTACTTTTACATCTAAATTAAATAAAACTGTAAGATTTAATTCCAAAAGTAGGACTGGCGTATCCAAATCGAACTGCTTCAAAATATTGGCAGACGCCGCTCCGAAGTAGCCGATTTCTTTGCCATTAGCTTTGATTGCCAAGCAATTAGCTGAGTAAGCAGGGTTGTTCTCGTTTGGCAAATCAAATTTCATTGATAAATTAAAAAATTCATTAAAATCTTCTGCTAAGCCCTTAATATCATAAAAATCCCATGCTTTTTCGGGCAAAGCCCATTGTTTGGGAGTGCTTTTGCCTACCAATGCAATTTGCAGCATTTCAGTTTCTTCAAATCCTGCGAGCAGATTATTTTTCTTGTCGGAATGATTAAACACCTTACCAATTTCAAAGATTTTCAGAGACTGATTGCCGTGCCGCAAATTTAAATCAATAGTTTTTAATATCGATGGAACCATCGACGGGCGCAAACGCGAAAGCTCAACTCCCAAAGGATTGGCAATTTCTACAGGATTTTCTGTGAAAATACCTGCTGATTTCGGGTCAATCATATTTTGCGTTAGTATTTCGGTAAAGCCCGAAGCTACGAAATAATCCCGTAATTTGTCACGCATTGGCGGTGTAGCCAGCTTCGGATGAACGCCTTTTCCACTGAAATTAATTGATGAAACGTAATTCGGAGTAATATTGTCGTAGTTGTACATACGTGCAATTTCTTCGATTAAATCAATTTCGCCGAATATGTCATTCCGGCGTGGCGGAACAGTAATAATCGCGTATTCATCATTTATTTCTTCGGTGCCAAATCCAAGCGATTTCAGGAAAGTGAGCATTACGTCATTTTCAATTTCTATGCCGATAATTTTTCTTGCGCGAGCGAATCTAAATTCAATTTTGTTCCACGCTTTGGGGTCGGGATAAATATCCATAATGCCTTTGGAAATCTCGCCGCCACAAATTTCAGCTATAAGCAAGGCTGCTCTATCGAGCGCGCGAGTAATGCCTTCGATGTCAGTTCCGCGCTCGAAGCGATACGAGGAATCGCTCGCCAGAGCTAAAACTTTGGCGGTTTTTCGGATAGTGGAAGGATTGAAATACGCTGATTCGAGCAAAATATTTTGCGTCGCTTTAGTTATTTCGGTGTTTTGCCCGCCCATAACGCCGCCCAATGCAATGGCTTTTTCGGAGTCGGCGATTACGACCATGAAATCGTTGAGCTTTCGTTCCTTACCGTCGAGCGTGGTGAAGGCTTCGCCTTCTTTTGCCGAGCGTACAATGATTTTTTGGTCCGAGATTTTATCATAATCAAAAGCATGCAAGGGCTGCCCCAGCTCGAACATCACTAAATTGGTAACGTCCACCGGTGCATTTACCGGACGCAAGCCGATGAGTTTAAGCTCTTTTTGAAGCCAAGCGGGCGACTCTTTTATCTCGACATTGCGAATTACGCGTGCTGCGTACCGTTCGCATTTTTCGGCATCAATAATTTCAATTTTTATATCCTCGGAGATAAATATATTATTTTCAACGAGATTACTTTTCGGCAATTTTATTTCGAGATTTAATTTTGCGGCAAGCTCGCGGGCAATGCCCAAATAGCTGAGGCAATCCGATTTATTTGGCGTCAAGCCTAATTCAAGCACGATGTCGTCCAAGCCGAAATGTTGGGCAACGGGCAGTCCAACTGGCGTTTCTTCTGGCAAAACCCAGATGCCGCCTGTGTCTTCGCCCAAGTCCAATTCAGTTTGGCTGCAAATCATTCCGCTTGATACGATGTCCCGTATTTTTCGTTTTTCGAGCTTAAAGCCGCCATTTGGCACGACGCCGCCAATTGTTCCCAGCACGACTTTTTGCCCTTGGGCAACGTTCGGGGCGCCGCAAACGACAGTAGCAATCTCATTGCCAAAATCAACTTGGCAGACGGTCAGTTTGTCAGCTTTCGGGTGTTTTTCGCAGGATAGAACGTGTGCGGTAAAAAATTTATCATATTTTTTGGAATAGTCAGTAACTGATTCGACCTCGATACCGAGCATAGTTAGCACGTCGTCAAGTTCTTCCAAGTTTAAGTCGAAGTTTACGAATTCTTTAAGTTTTTTTAATGATAAGAGCATAAAAGTTTGCCGTAAAAAATAATTAATATTTGCATAATAGAAAATGCAATATAATTCTTTTTTGAAAGAAACGGAAAACTAATTTTTCGAATTAGGGCATTGGCTTGATTTTTATATTCACGCGGCGGAGCATTTCGCTTGGCATTGTGCTTGTCGAATCGACGCCGCGACCGTCTATTTTCCAAATTAATTTAGCTGCCAGTTCGCCAGTTTTCTCTTTCGAGTTGATGAAATTTTCAAAATATTTGGCAGTATAGTAGGCGCGTAGTTTAGAAAGAAGCAAATTGTCCATAGCTGTCCCGCGCTCCAAATAGAAATTTAATTTCGGGTCGCTAATATTAGCGTCCGGATAGTAGGCTTTTGGGCTTATCGGGCGCGGATCGGCGAATCCTGCTATGCTGATTTGGATTTTCCCACTTTCTTTTTTCAGGCAATTGCCTTGGAAGCCCGTAACAATCGAATATAGCCTTTCGGCAGCATCTTTCAAGGCGACTTCTACTTCATCGACATAAGAATCGTACTCATCGCCGGGCTTTTCGATGTATTGGGTACCTTCGTCCAAGCCGATTAAATTATATGCAAATTTCAAGCGGAGAGCTTCCAAATTCTCTCGCGTATTTGGCATATAGTATCCCGAGACAAAGAAAGGCACTTTTACTTCGGTCAAATCATAATCATTTTTGGGAACGAATTCAAACATTGTTTTGATAACCACGACGTTGGAATCCGAGCAGGGAGCAAAAAAATCCTTAGTTTCGCGGAAATTCGCTTGGCAATCGTTTATGTATTCAATCTTATAATTTTCTGAACTAACAAGCTCAAATTTAAAAAAGCCCTTTTCATCAACTTTTTTACTATTTATAATTTCATTCATAGAATTATATAAATTAGCGGTGCCAGAAAGTGGGAAATCCGGCACTTTGGAAACAACTACGCATTCGAGTTGCACGGGTCCACACGCTTGGAAAGCATAAAGGTCAATGCCGCCGCAGCCGCCGCGCCTATTGGAAGCGATGAATATTCGGTCTTTGAAAATCGCGGGACCTGTGTCATCATCATCAGAATTAATAGGGAATGGCAAAAGTTTTGGATTAGCCCAGCCGGTGGTTTTGTCAGGCGAGGCACGCATTATATTGTAATCTTTTTTATCGGAGTAGCCTTGCGAAGCAAAATAAAGTGAGGCGTCCGCAGCAAGGTAGGGCGTTATTTCATTTTCAGGCGTATTAATGTTGACTAAATTTTGCGGGCTACCCCAAGAGCCATCCGCTTGGCGGATTGAAGTGAAAAGGTCGATGCCGCCCACGGAGCCTTCTCTGTCGGACGAAAAGAAAAGCTGTGTGCCGTCTGATGAAATAAACGGATGTGATTCGTAGGCGGGCGAGTTGATTACTTCCAATTCTTTTGGTCTTGTCCAGCGTCCGCCGATTTTTTCAGCAAAAAATATATTACGATTTATTTTTCCTTTTTTGGAAATAGCTGCAAAATAAAGTTCAGTATGCTCGGTCAGCGGATTATCAAAAAATGTTGGCAAGCCAGCATTAGCATAACCCGCAAGTGGCAAAGTGCTGTCTATTTGCGGACGCGAAAAACGTCCGTTCTCAAATTCAGATTTGATAATAGTTTCAGCTCGGTTTTTTTCTTTGGATGTCGAAGTGAAATAAAGCGTGTTGTTATAGAAAAATGGCGAATATTCGTCATTATCGCTATTAAATAATCCGCCAAGACTGCCGATAGCAGGATTTTTTGGGCAGGTTACTTTTGCCGCGCAGCCGCTTAAAAGCAAAGAGAATACAAAGAGAAGCAGTAATTTATATTTCATAATATCACCGATATTTCACGTTTTCAAACAAAACACAAATAAATAAGAAATTTCTGTGCCAATAAGTTATATGGTCGTTTTTATTTTAGAGGAGAATCGCTGTCATGCCTTCAGAAATCATTTACTTCACTTTCTTCATGATTGTAAAAGCTCACGATAGGAGCTGTGGAAAGTTTTTACTTTGAATTTTAGGTTAAGTTACTTAAATTACAATTACTATTATGTACAAAAAAGAAATTTCTACTTAAATATGAATAAAATCACAACTATAATTTTGCTTATTTTGTCTATGGCAGCCGCAGCAAAAGCTGAGACTGTTATATTGCAAGACATAACAACCCCGACTGTATTTCATTATGCTCAAAGTCCATATAAAATAATGAAAAATATAGAAATCAGTTCGGTTTTGACCATCGAAAAAGGCGTAGTCGTTTTGCTCGATAAAACCGTGTCAGTTTCAATTAGCGGCAGAATAAATGCCCAAGGCACAGTTGATTCGATTATTAAATTCGTAGCGATAAGCACAATGCAGCACGAACATTGGGGGAAACTGATATTTTTGGATAACCCTTCGAAAGATCCATCAATTTTAAAATATTGCGTCTTTCAAAACGGCGGCTTTTCTGGCACAACGCCAATAGAATTCCGCTCCGCTTTTTTCCCAGAATGCTCGCATATATCGCTTAATAATAACAAAAAAAATGCTATTGACGTGCATACGGACGTTATCCGTTTCGGGGCGCATTTGAAATCTTTTGGTGTGCCTTATACTTTTTCAGATAACTGCTACATAGAGCAGGATAGGGATTTGATAATTGATGCTGGCGTAGTCCTAAAACTGCCCGGGAGCTGGTTCATACGCGTTCGCGGGAATATTTGGGCGCACGGCACTCCGGAAGAGCCTATTATTTTCACCTCCTTTTTTGATGACGAAGCCGATGGTATTGATTCCGATAATTTGGGTGGATTGGCGGCGCATGAGGGAGATTGGGGCGGTATGATTTTGGAAGGCTCGGTAAATCACACGAAAACTTCTTTCCGCAATTGCAAATTCCGCTATGGTGGCGGCTCAATGGTTACCAAGCAATCGTATTTATATTTTTATAACAGCATGGCGTCGATTGACTACTGCACATTTGAATTGTCCGCCGGACACGCCGCTTCTACCTTTTCTGATGCATTGCCTGATTTCGGCGGCGGGCAATTGAATTCTCACGGACACAATAAATTTTTCGGTTTCTACTCGCCACGATATGCTATCTCGAACCAGACAAGCTATACTGTCTATGCTAAATTTAATTGTTGGGGAACGAGTGACACTAATTTTATTGCCAAAATGTGCCAATCACTGCCCGGCAGCGTCATAACCGAAGAATGGCTTGAAGACTGCGAGCCTTCGACTCCCACGAAGCCGAGACTTATAAATCCTGATAATTATACCACAAGTATTGACACAGTAGCCAAATTCGATTGGTCAGCTTCGGCATTTGCAGATTATTACAGATTGCAAATAAGCAAAATGTTTGATTTTTCGTCGATAGATTATGATTCATCGATGGACGAAGACACTTCGGCGATTATCAAACGCTTAAAGCCAAATACGCTCTATCATTGGCGGGCAGCAGCGGTTAATTTATTCGGGCAAAGCGAGTGGTCGGATGCTTGGACGTTCCGCACTTTAGATGATGAACTGCCCGAAGCCCCCGTTTTTTCATTCCCAATTAACGATTGGACGTTTACTTTTTGCGATGTAAATTTAAAGTGGAATGAAGTGCCTTCATCTATCGCGAATTATTATTTGCAAGTATCTGAGAATACTGATTTTACCAAAATAATATATTCGGATAGCACGATGAAAGATACTGCTATGAGCATATCCGGATTGGATGCAGGCAAAAATTATTTCTGGCGTGTTAGTGCAAAAAATAATATCGGCTGGGGAGATTTCTCGCCGAGCCAACGTTTTTTTACTCGTTCGGCATATATTACAGAGCCTGTTAATTTGACAAATGAAAAAGTTATAAAAGCTTTTTCGGCAGACGTAAACGGCGACGGCTTTTTTGATATTGTCGCTGAAACTGCTGGCGGTGTGTTTCTTTATAAAAATCAAGGCATAAACGGTTTCGCAGGAAATGCGATTGCGGATATAAAATCAATCAAGCAATTGGAATTCGCCGATTTCAATAAGGATAACAAACTTGACTTTGCTATCTTAGGCGGCGACGCTGCGGGCGAAACAATATTCAAAATATTAAGATTCGACGGCTCGGGGGTTGTGCCGATTTTCGAATTACCTCAAAGCGAAATTGCGAGTATTGCTTGCTTTGCCGTTGGCGACCTATACGGCTCGGGCAGCAAAGATTTAGCTTTTACGTATAGTAATAACGATACATTATCAATATTTAAAAATACGAACGGCTCGTTTGCTAAATCACTTGATTTCCCTATTGGGGGGGAAAGCGGCACCGCAACAAATATCGTTATAACTAAAGATATTATCATTAAAGATTTGGACAATAACGGCACTCAAAATATTGTTTATCAAGTAAATTTCGCTCGGAGCCTCGAAGCCGCGCCGGATACGACAAGATATTATTCTGTTGAAATCTCTGGCAATGCCCCAGTTGAAAAGGAGTTTGGGATATATTTAGCACAAAATCATTTAAATTATAATTTGAATGATGCTGACTTTTCCGACCCTGACGGCGACGGATTTTACGATGTGATTAATTTTTCTTATGCACGCGGATTTAATTTTGCCAGCACTGGATTAAACGGCATTAATTTCGTTAATCAAACTTCGCTTTCCCCAACGCCCAAAACAAAATATAGAGATGCCTATACGCAGCCTCTTTATGGGAAATTTATCGATATTGACTACGACGGTGGCAATGATTTCCTTGTGCAAGACGGCAGTAACTTGAAAATAATTGATACAAAATATCATACTATAGCCTCCGAACAACCCACATTTGCAAAAATTGAGAATTTTAAATATCAATGCTTGTTCAGCGAATATGACGTTACAAATTTGCTCGGTATTCGCAATGATAGCTTGTTTGCCGTTCGCAACAAAAATTGTGCATTAACTCAGCCTAAGCCAGCGCCCATCGAGCTATGGCAGAATATATCGGGCGACGACGTTATTTTTGAATGGGAAATATCTAAGGAAAATTACCTTGCAGCCAAAAATGATCAAACTGGTGGCGGGCTTAACGGCACTCGTTCATTCAACCTAAAAGTCGGCACTTACGCCGGCGGCAATGACGTACTCATGCCCGAAAGCGACCCTTCTACCGGCAGACTATTTTCATTGAAAGAAGGCAATGCAGGCTTCGCTTGGCATTATCTATTGAAAAATTTAGCACCGGGCAAATATTATTGGAGCGTCCAAACGATTGACGGCGGCTTTAGGTATTCTGATTTTTCGCAAGAGAAAACGTTTGAAATAAAAACTCCTGCCCAAAGCGTTCCCCCAGAATTTACAACAGAAAAACCTGTCTCGGGCATTTCTGCTCGTATTTCAGTAAAAGACGACGCGCCGCTAACATTTAATGGGGCGGCGATAAGCGAAGGCTCAGTAGTGGCTGTATATTTGCGTCAGGACACAGTTTTAACGCTCGAAAGCTACTCAGTTATTAAAAACAATGAGCCTTTCCGCCTAACAGTTTGGAACGATGGCGTGAAAGATTTGAATAATTTAAATAATTATGTTTATAAATTATGGGATAAGTCGCAAAATAAAATTATAAATGTAACGCCGCGTTACGATATATTTGATCCTTCTGATATGTACTTTAGTACTCGTCATTTGAATTTATTAGGCATAGTAGATGCCTCAGTGCAAACTATTGATTTGAAAGAAAATAAATGGCAATATGTTTCGGGCTGGATAAATCCTGCCGATACTGAATTCGATGGTATTTTCCAAGGAAAAACTCTGATTTTATTTGACGAAAGCGGCAGCAAATACCAATCCCAAGGCACGAAAGAAATAAGCAATTGGGGCGCTACATCAGCATATAAGATGTATTCCTTTACCAATACTTCATTTGATTTAATTGGTACTGAAATATTGCCAAGTTCTTTGAACGAGGCTATGCCCGAAGGCTTACACTATTTGCCGTATCCTTACAAAAGCGATATGCCTGTGGATTCTGTCTTCGCAGGCTTCCCCGTTAAAGTAATTGTTAATTCTGCTGGCGAAATTTTCTTTTCTGAGCAAAGCATTAATACTATCGGAAACGTATCAGCGGGCGAAGGCGTGAAAGTATTTGTTCAAAAAAGTGGCGGCACACTGAATTTCCGTGATAATATTAATTTCCCCCCGGTGATAAAATCCAACCCAATACCGGAGCATTACACGCCAATAGCCACTCAAACTGGCTCGATTATGCACTTGATTGTGGATTGCCCGCAGGCACAAGAAGGCGACGAAATAGCTGCTATTAACGCTGTCGGCATAACCATCGGCGCTGCAAAATTCGATAGCACACGCGCTGTCCTCGCAATTTGGGGCGACAATCTGATGACAGAGACAATAATTGACGGCGCTGCTGACGACGAGATTTTGTATTTTTCATATTATAAATCAAGCAACGGAAAAAAATATTTATTTAACTTGGACAGCGGCGTTGTCCTTATTTCTCCCGATGACGTAAAGATGCTTGGCGACGTGGTTTTCAAGCCAGATTATATTCTTAGCCGAGAATTGAATTTAGCAAACGTCAGCGTGGAAGAATTGCCGGTAATAGAGAAAATGCGGATATATCCGAATCCAGCGCAAGATATGTTTATTTTGGATAATTTCGAGAAAGAAATCGGCAATGATTTTACTATACTCAACACGCTGGGCGAAGTAGTTAAGCGCGGGAAAATAAACGGAAAAGTTTACGTCCAAGACTTGCCGGCTGGAGTTTATATTTTCAGAACGCAAAAAGGGAATTTGCAGTTTATCAAAATATAGATTGTTTGTATATCATAAGCTAGATTATCTGTAAATAGAAATTTGGATTTTGTGTGAATAAAGTGAAAGTTTTTTGATATTAATTGTAACAATGGTATATTTGTGATTACCTTAATCATACAATTTGGATAAAGATATAAATGAAAAGAACCTTGATAACTTCTGCCTTGCCTTATGCTAATGGAT
>JBBRJR010000048.1:0-12760 GCA_038218865.1 Kapaibacterium sp. (SeqCode)
TTTTGACTCATTTGAATGCACTCGACATTCCGCTTTATCTTCGCATAGCTGTAGAGCTTTACTTGAAACGTCTCGTCGTTGGCGGCTTTGAGGGCGTATTTGAAATCGGGAGAAATTTCCGCAACGAGGGAATGGACAAAACGCATAATCCTGAGTTCACCATGCTCGAAATTTACGTAGCCTACAAAGACTACAACTGGATGATGGACATGACCGAAGACCTCATCTCGCAAGCCGCTTTGGCTGTAAACGGTACGACGCAGGTAACTTCCGGCGACGTAGAAATCAGTATGCAAAAGCCGTTCCGCAGAGCAAAAATGTTCGATTTATTCCGCGAATATACCGGCCACGAATTGCAAGGCAAATCCCGCGAAGAGCTGAAAGCTATAGCCCACGAACTTCACGTGGAATTGCCTGACAATGCTACATCAATGAAAATACTTGACGAGATATTCGGCGCCAAAGTAGAAGAACACTTGATTCAGCCTACGTTTGTAATTGATTATCCTATTGAAATGTCGCCCTTGGCGAAAAAGCATCGCACTGAAGAAGGATTAGTCGAAAGATTTGAACTGTTTATAAATGGTAGCGAAATGGCTAATGCGTTCAGCGAGCTAAACGATCCGCGAGACCAACGCCAACGGCTCGAAGAGCAGGCACGCGACAGGTCGCAAGGCGACGAAGAAGCTATGATTGTCGATGATGACTTTCTCTATGCACTGGAAGTCGGAATGCCGCCCACAGCTGGGCTTGGTGTCGGCATAGACAGATTAGTCATGCTTTTAACGGGTGAGACAACGATTCGCGACGTCCTTTTATTCCCGATGATGAGACCAGAAAAATCAAATAAATCCAAAGAGGTGGAATAATGAAAAAGTTATTACTTTCTGCATTTCTTTTGCTAACAACTTTCTCTTTTACTTCGGCAAAGGAAATCAAAGGCGACACCTTGTCGTTCAACGGAATCAAACTTATTAGACTGAACGGCACTCATGCCGAGCGTGGCTATGCTTACGGAAGATTATTAGCTAAAGAAATATATGAAGTCTATAATGGCTACTTCGTAAAAGAAGCCTTGTCCGATATTTTGCCGTATTACGATAATTTATTGCAATCGTACATAACACTTGCTGTTGTGGACGCTCGATTTAAAGCCGAAGCCGAGGCAATTTTGGAAGGAATTAAAGATTCGGAATATTCAGACGAATTCGATGCTATTTGGAATCGACAATTCACTGTTTATGATTTTCTTTTTGCTAATTCAATTGTCGAGCTTTCCTCCAACTTAGGTTGCTCGGCTATTATGAGTTGGGGACAATCAACTATGCAAGACCCTAACCTATCTGGCGAACTTGTGATAACGCGACATCTGGATTGGGCTTTGGCACCTGAATTACTCAAAAATTATCTAATAGTCGTTCATAATCCTTCTGAGCCAGACGAACAGAAATGGGTATCATTCGGATTTTCAGCTCTTTTTGGCGCTCTTTCGGCTGTCAATGAAAGTGGCGTTGGAGTATTTCAACACATGGGAAATCGCAATGAATACGACATGCAAAGCACTTACGAGCCAATTCTGCTCGCTTTGCGAAAATCCATTGAATTGAAAGATTTCAACGGCGATGGAAAAAGCAGGACTGATGACGTTTACGATGCTATAAATGCAAATAATCAAGGTGGCGCATTTATTATCGATGCCGTTAATTCCCGAGCTAATGCAGATAGCGCAATAGTTATCGAATGTACTTTTGACAGTAAGACGACACGCTCGGCAGGTGACCACTCCCAAATGCCCGGCACTAACTTAGTCGCTACTAACCACTTCAGAAAACTCGTAGCTCCTGAGGAGTGCTTCCGTTATGACAAAATTCAAGCCGCTCTGCTACTGGATTCTAATTTGACTATCGCAAAAAATTGGACTGTACTTTGTGAAAATGGCAGGATTCCAAATAATTTGCAGGTAATTCAGTACGTCCCCTCTACTAAGAATTTCCGCACTTCTTTCACAGATAATCAAGCATTAGGATGGAGCAAAGAGCCATTTGAATTTAATTTCAATGATTTATTTGCCTTAACTTCAATTGTAGAAAGGACAGGCAATACAAAAATGTCAAAAGTATCGCCTAACCCGTCTATCGAACAAACTAATTTAGAATTTATATTGGATACCCCAAGCGATGTTATTATAAATATTACGTCATCGGCAGGGACCGTCGTCAGTACTTATAAATTAGATAATTTACAAGAGGGATCGCACTCGCAAATGATCAATACAAGCTTTTTGCCAGTAGGAGGATATTTTGTGAAAATACAGACTAAATCTGGCTATTCAACCAATAAAATTGTGGTTATAAGGTAAAATGGCAAGCGAGACACAACCAGAATACAATGAGAATAAACCCAAAAAAAGCCCGCTAATACTTCATATCGGGCTTTTTGCCGTTACTTTCGTTACATGTATGATAGCTGGCACGCAATGGGCTTTCAAAGACTTTACCGACGTGCTGAATTGGCATTTCGGATTTCAGTATGCCGTTTTGATAATGACTTTCCTTTCGGCACACGAATTTGGTCATTATTTTGCTTCGCGCTACCACAAAGTAGATGCGACGCTGCCGTATTACATTCCTTTCCCTATACCTTCGGCTATTAATTTTGGCACATTCGGCGCCGTAATCCGCACTCGCACGCAAATACCAAGCCGCAAAGCACTTTTCGATATAGGCGCAGCAGGCCCGCTCGCCGGCTTCGTCGTAGCATTTGGCTTTTTGGCATATGGCTTGGCGACTTTACCGCCGATAGATTTTATATACAACATACATCCAGAGTACATCGCACTATACGGCGGCAACATTCCCCAAACGAGTCTGCATTTTGGCGATACTATTCTTTATTGGATTATGTCCAATTTGTTGGCAAATCCTAACGGATTTCTACCGCCGATGAACGAGATATATCACTATCCTTTTTTGAATGTCGGCTGGTTCGGGCTGTTCGTTACTTCACTAAATATGATACCCATCGGGCAATTAGACGGCGGGCATATAATTTACGCTATGTTCGGCAAACTTCACGCAAAAATCGCACGCGTCGCTTGGGGTGTTTTACTATTTTTGGGAGTTTTGTCCCTCGTCGCTGTTGCCTATGATTTACTTAAAATTGATAGTCCAAATAGCATAATTTTATCTTTGCAAAATATGCTTTTGCCCGGCTTAACATGGATAAAAGTCAATCTGCCATTCGTTTATCAAAGCTGGTTCGGCTGGCTCGTTTGGGCTGGTATTACTAAATTTTTCATCAAATTAGATCATCCGCCGGTTATCGACAATTCCGACATCGGCAGTGTTCGCCAAGCTCTTGGCTGGTTTACTTTGGCTATACTTATTTTGTCATTTTCCTTTAATGGGATTTATTTTTTAGAATAATGGATATATATAAAGATTTTTCGCTAAAAAGATACAATACATTTGGCATAGACGCCAAAGCTAAGTATTATATAAATATCAAGAGTAAAGAACAACTGCTTTCGCTTTTCGCGACACAGGAGTTTCAAAGCTCAAATCATTTCGTTTTGGGTGGCGGCTCCAATGTTTTATTTCGCAATGATTACGATGGCTTGATTATCAACATGGAAATAAGCGGCTTGCGGCTTAAAGAAATAAATTCCGACCACGCGCTCGTCGCCGTCGGTGCTGGCGAAAATTGGCACGAACTTGTAGAAACATGTACAAAAAATAAATATTACGGTATAGAAAATTTAGCATTAATTCCGGGCAAAGTTGGTGCTGCACCTGTCCAAAACATCGGCGCTTACGGCGTCGAGCAAAGTGAATACTTTCATTCGCTGAAAGCCACATTAATCGAAACTGGCGAAGAAATCGAGCTGCTAAAAGAAGATTGCAATTTCGCCTATCGTTCCTCTATTTTTAAAAATAAACTTGCCGGCAAAGCCATAGTAACAGAGATTCTCTACGATCTGGACAGGCAATGGGAAATAAATTTGAAATATAAGGAACTTGAAAGGGAACTGGATAAATTTTCATTTATTAAGCACGATATAGATTATGTGTTTAATACGATTATACGCATCAGAAAATCAAAATTGCCCGACCCTAAGGAATTAGGCAACTCCGGCAGCTTTTTCAAAAATCCGATTATCTCTTCTAAAGCCTTCGGCGAATTATTTTCGCATTATCCTCACTTGCCGGCTTATCCGCAAAGCAACGGCGACATTAAAATATCGGCTGCTTGGTTAATCGAAAAAGCTGGCTTCAAAGGCTTTCGCTCAGGCGACGCGGGCATTTCTCCAAGACATGCGTTGATAATTGTCAACTACGGCAACTCTACCGGAGAGGAAATATATAATTTATCGGAAGACGTAGTCCAATCCGTTTTAGAGAAGTTCAATATAAGATTAGAAAGGGAAGTAATAGTTTTGTAGAGTGGAAAGGCGAGCAGAATGGGTGCAGAAGGGGCTGCCCCGATAAGGTATATTTTTAGGTTTTATACATAACATTTTTGTTAAATCAACAATAAAACTTCAAACATAATATTAACACCCCCTAGCCCCCTCTTAAAAGAGGGGGGACAATAACATGGAAAATGAATTACGTATGTTCTTATAATTCAAGTGTTTCTTTCTCCCCCTTTTGTAAGAGGGGTCGGGGGGTGTTTAAAGATGTAAGTATCATCACAAGGTTACTTGAACATGCGTGCCAGTCTTAAAAGCACGTCATCTGACTTATCGGGGCAGCCCCACAGCTGCACCTTTTCTGCCTTTTCACCGGAAACTGACCTCCGAAAACTAATTGACCCATCCCCGACCCTCCCCAAAGGAGAGGGAGCAAGAAGCGTATATATTGAAATGGCTTACGCATGCGTCACTGCTTTGATCTCCAATAGCCCAAAGCCTTCACAACCCCGAAGGAGTTAAGTGTCTATAACAAGCAACTATCCTTTCTCTTTTATCTAACCTTCCGATGACTGGCGGACAGCGGAGAAATGCCTTTCACTGTCCACTGAAAGCTGGCAACTTTCAACCTTTTTTTCCCGCAGCCCAACGCCTAAAGCCTTCCAAACTCCGCATGAGTGGAATGATTGTATAAATGGGCGATTATACAGAAATTATACAGATAAGGCACACCTTAGAAGGTGTGCCTTATCTGTATAATTTCTGCTTTTCACTGAAAACTGGAAACATTTCTTGCCTGACAGCTGATGCCTGAAGACCCGCTGTCTGCCTTGTGCGGAAGAGGGGACTTGAACCCCTATGCCCAATGGGCGCCACCCCCTCAAGGTGGTGCGTCTGCCAATTTCGCCACTTCCGCTTAAAATCAGATTACAAATTTAATTTAAAAATTTTATATAGCCAAATATTTTTTTTACTTATCCGTTTTTTATTTTAAGTTACCCGAAATAAAATGAAATTGCTTTAACAAATAAATATATTTTTTAATTCAAACTATATATTTTCAATAATTTAATTGGTTATTAAAATAGTTTAGTATTTTAATAAATAATTTCATATATTGCAAATATACTACTGCCGTAAATGACGGCAATTTAATTGATTGTTTCCTGGTTTTTTCGATTGCAAAAAACCTTTGTATGTTCTATAACTAAATTAAAATTGGACTATGGCATCATTAAAATTAAAAAAAGCCGCTACGATTGCGTTACGCGACTATATGGGTGTATCCGAAGATGAAACTCTACTTGTCTTGGCGGATGAAAATATGCAAGAAGTTGGTATGGCTTTGTTCGAAGCTGGCAAAAAACTTTGTTCCGAAGCTTTTTATGTGGAGATGACCTCCCGAGAGCTGAACGGACAAGAGCCACCCGAGCAAATTGCTGAACTGATGAAATCAGTAGATGTGGTGATCTGCCCGACAAGCAAATCACTGACCCACACTAATGCTCGCCGCGAGGCTTCAAAGCAAGGCGTGCGCATCGGGACAATGCCCGGCATAACGGCTGACTCAATGGCTCGCTGCCTTTCGAGTAACGCCGATGAAATTATCGAAATCAATGACCGACTTGCTACTATATTGCAAAATACAAGAGAAATCCGCGTTACCACCAAGCTCGGAACGGATATTGTTTTGCCTATTAAAAATAGAAAAATAATTTCTTCGACCGGCGTTTTACGCAAAATCGGCGAAAGCGGGAATATCCCGAGCGGTGAAGTTTATTGCGCCCCGATTGAAGGTAAAACAAACGGAAAAATCGTTATCGATGGCTCTATCGCTGGTATCGGACTTTTACAATCGCCTGTAACTATAGAAATAAACGATGGCTTCGCCGAAAAATTCACCGGTAAAACTGAAGAAGCTCGGCGCTTGGAAAAAATGCTCCAAGACGTAGGCAAGTACGCTCGCGCCGTAGGCGAATTCGGCATAGGTACAAATTCAAAGGCAAAACTAACTGGCGATATTTTGGAAGATGAAAAAGTAATGGGAACTATCCACATTGCTTTTGGCAATAATATTTCTATGGGCGGCAAAATCAACGTGCCTATCCACATTGACTGCATAATAACTAAACCAACCGTTTTCGCCGATGACGAAAAGATTATTTCTGGCGGAAAAATAGTGGTTGATTAATGGGCATTAGGAAAGGCGTATAATGTTTCCAGTTTTTGGTGAAAAGCCTGAATTGGTTTAGATATGCCAAACCTCTAAAGTATGCCACATCAGAAATCCCCATAGCCCCTTTTTTAAAAGGGGGCTATGGGGATTTCTTCAATACAATGCAAATCCCTCTTCGCTTCGCTCACCGAGACTGTCTCATAAGCCTAAATGAATGACAAGCAAGGATGCTTGTCCTGCTAAGTATTTTAAAATAATGGTAGGTCAAGCATCCTTGCTTGATTATATTCCCATAAAATATGACTTATGAGGCAGTCTCATCTGGGATAGGAGCTGTTTTCTAGTACACAAATCTTTGTAGAAACACAAAATTCTGTGTTTCATTAACTGTAAGGGGTATTCATGAATTGCCCCATCGTAATTGGTCACACGCCATTCGCCCCGCCTGACCACCTGCAACTGCTGACCGAAAACATCTATTCCCTGCCGCCTGAAGCCTGTAAAGTAGCGCATAGGGGAATTGAACCCCTGTTTCAGCCTTGAGAGGGCCGTGTCCTAACCTCTAGACGAATGCGCCGTCTGAGAATAATAATATTATTAATTTAATTAAAATTCTTTACAAAAATAATACTATTTTTGTTAAATAAAAATTGTCATTTAAAAAAAAGTGAGTTTTATGAAAAAAAATCTTTTATTTATAGTAATATTTCTTTTTATTACCTATAGTTTTCTATTTTCGCAAGACGATTCGCTTGAAACCAAGGAAACAACGCCCGTTATCAAGGACACTGTTTGCATTTTATATAAATTTTATAAAGGCGACGAGCTTACTTACCGCGTAACATCTCGCGATAGCATTGTTTTCGGCATGGACGAGCCAATTCTTCGAGAGCGTGTTGAAAAGCTCCGTGTTTATTGCGATTCGGTCAGTTCGGGCGGGCTGTTTCATTTGCGGCTGACTTTGATTGATTATTCTTCTACCGAATCAAGTGGCGAAGAAAAAGACATCACCCGCACAAGCTCGCCATGGCTTAATCGCAATACTTATTTGGTAATTGATTCTGTCGGCAATCGCATAAAAGTGATGCCAGACAATTACCATCTGGCTGCCATTTCACCGGGCGGGGCTTTCGCTCCATATTTATTTTTTGCTTTCGAGCAAAACTGCAAAGCCATTAACGAGTCATGGTTTGTTTCCGGCAAAGATTCTCTTTATGAAAACAGCGTGCCCGCTGGAGAAATAAGCCATAGTAATTTGCTGCGATTGGAAAATAATTTAGATACTCTCGGATATTTTTGTTCGCAATTTCGATTCGTTCGCACCGCAAGCGGTAACTTTTTAATGCAGGGCAACGAAGGCACCATATTAAACGAAAGCGTTATGAATTCAGGCGGAGTTATGATGATTGCTAAGCGTGAAAAAGTTCCCGTCCATTTATTTCAACGAAATGAAGAAAAATTACGTGTATTTTTGACGGCTGATGATTTGAGGACAGGATTGAAAGTAACAAATACAAACTTTGATTTAATAAGCATAGTGAGAAATAAATAATAAATTATCTGCTTTATCGTATTGGATAATACAAGTAAATTTTACAATATATATATTGCAAACTGTTGCTTGCCAAAAGGCAAATTCAATCCGATTACAAATGTTTTAAATTAAAAATATATTTTTCAAGGAGAAAATCATAATGGCATATCGCGAACTACTTCCGGACGAAGATTGGCAAGTACTGCAATCTTCTATAGCTTCCATCTTTACTCTAATAGCCGGCTCAGACGGAAAAATAGATAAAAAAGAGCAAGTGGCAATTAAAACAATTATCACTAATTCTCACAAATTGAAAAATTCCTTAGCGAAAGAAATCATGGATTCGCTCGGCTCTTCTGATAATCTTTTGCGGCTTTTTGAATTGCAAAAGCTACCAGCCCGAGAAATATTACGCAAGGCTGCTTTTATTTTAGATAATAAAATCGATACTAACGATGCCCTTAATTACAAAAAATACATGATCGCAATTGGCGTTTATATCGGTAATTCTTCCGGTTCTGTTTTTGATTTCAAAATGAGTTATGACGAAATGGATTCTTTAAGAGAAGCTGGCACGGCATTAAATATCTCAGTTAAAGATTTAGAGCAAACCAATATTATACTTGACATACTCAACACTTTGGTAGATTAGTAGGCGGTCAGGAAGAAAGTTGTCAGTTGTCGGTTGTCGGTTGTCAGTTGTCAGTTGTCGGTTGTCAGTTGTCGGTTGTAAGTTGTAAGTGAAAGGCAGAATGGGTCCAGATGTGCCTTTTACCGAAAACCGACCACTAAAAGCCTTTCCTGACGCCTATTGAGATGTGCCACACTTTTGAAGAGTGTGGCACATCCTAAAAAGAAGCGGAGGATTAAGCATTAGTTAAGGGTTAAACGAACAAGGACACGGCATGCCGTGTCCCTACATGAAGAAAATCTACATTAACTATTTTTCCTGACGCTTGTTTTGCGCCTGTTCTACTCTATCGTTACAATGTTCTCTTTGGGTTTGACTTCGACTTTTTTGTCGATTGTAACGATGAGAACGCCCTGCTCGAATCTTGCAGAAATTTTCTCTGTGTCCATATTATCGGGCAGTTTGAATGCACGTGTGAATTCACCGAAATTCCGTTCTTGCCGGCAGCAAAGATCTACGCCTTCGCTTAGGTTCCTATTTTTTTTGCCGCTAACGGTCAAAATCTCTTCTGGGCTGATTGCCAGCTTTACGTCTTCTTTTTTGACGCCCGGCAATTCTATTTGGAAATACAATTTATTAGCATCTTCCAAAATATCTGTCGTCGGCTTGAAGTCGATTTTCGCTTCGGGCTCGGGCTTTGGAGCAGCGGTTTGCGGCTCAGCGAAGACACGACCTATTTCCTTAGCGATGGATTCGAAATCCCGCAAGGGATTGAAATCTTTATAATACATGTTTTTTTCTCCGATTAATCAATATTAATTGCAATTTCTTTCGGTGGCACTGGCTCTTTTTTGGCAATTGTAATTTCCAAAACGCCCTCGCGGAAGTTTGCTTTTACTTGTTCTAAATTCAAATTATCCGGCAGCACAAAAGTGCGGTTGAATTCGCCAAAGCTACGCTCACTGCGGATGATTGTTTTTGAATCGTTTTCTTCTTGCTTTGCTTTTTTGCCGGACAAGCTCAAAACCTTTTCTTCGTTAATTTTGATAGAAACGTTTTCTTTGCTCAAGCCTGCAAATTCTGCGAAAATATATAAATTTGCATCGTCTTCGTAAATATCTACTCGTGGGCTAAAACTTCCCTTTTCGATAACCAAACCTTTTTCCATGTCGCCCGCTACTTCGTTGATCTTCTTTATTACGGTCTCAAAGCCGCGAAATGGATCGAATCTTAACATTGTCATTTCTAAATCTCCTCAAATTCTATTGATAAATAAATTTTCAAAAGTATGATTAACCCAGTACCAAAGGCGTGCCAAATGGATTGTTATGACATTATGTCGTGCTTTAGCTGCAGCAATGTCAGAAGACTGACTAAATGTCTGTAATTTATGACAAATAAATGACAACTTGTTATGACAAATAGTCAGTTTTCTGCGGCAATGTATTTTTTCTTTTTTTACTTGTTATTTTTGAAAAAGAAAATCCCACGAATTGTTTGTTTTTTTTCGTAATTTTGAAATTATTATTTTTCAAAGACTTTTAGAATTATATATATGAGCGACGAAACATTTACATTAAATAAGGCTCCGGGCTATTTTTTCGACTGGACTACGTTTAGCATATCTATGGCATTGGTAGCAATAGGATTACTTTCAATTTATAGCGCCACTTATGATTCCAACATGAGCAGCTTTTTTTTTAGGCAGCTTTTGTCCGCCGCCGTAGGCTTGGGCGTTTTGGTGGGTCTGGTCTTTATTCCCGAAAGCTGGCTTAGATTGAACTCTTGGGTGGTTTATTCACTCAGTTTGGTGCTATTGGTAGCCGTTATGTTTTTTGGTGTGGAAATAAATGGGACAAAAGGCTGGATAAGGCTTGGCGGCAATTCCTTGCAGCCCTCGGAGCTTTCTAAAATCGGCGTATTGCTCGCGGTGGCGGTTCACCTCGCGAAAAAAGGTGTAGATATCCGTACTTGGCGGGATTTCGCCATAATTATCGCTATCGTCGCAGTACCAGCATATTTGATAATGCAGCAACCTGACTTCGGCACCGCCTCAGTACTTTTCGCTATGCTTTTCGGCATTCTATTTTGGAACGGATTCGATGCCTTCACTATGTTCTTCATTGTTTCATTACCAGTTATAATTATGTCTTCGCTCAAAGGGCAATTTTGGTTTATATTGATTGGCGCAATTCTTTCGGCTGCCTCGTTCGCATTTAGGAAAAATATTGTGCTTACTATCGCCGCAATTTCCGTATTTATCGGAATTGGGGTGTCGTCGCCTTATATTTATGACCATTTGGCGCCGCACCAAAAAGCCAGAATCGATACATTTTTGAAGCCCGGCTCGAATCCGCTCGGGGCGGGATATAACGTTATTCAATCCGTGATGGCTGTTGGCTCAGGCGGCGTTACGGGCAAAGGATATTTGCAAGGCACGCAAACGCAACTGCGATATATCCCTATGCAATGGACTGATTTTATTTATTCGGTGCCAACTGAAGAATTTGGGTTCGTCGGCGGGGCTATCGTTATATTTTTGCATTTTGCTCTAATTTGGCGAGCTGTGAAAATCGCTTCGATGGTAAATAATAAATTTCAAAGTATAATTTGTATCGGCATAGCCTCAATTTTCTTTTATCATTGCCTGATAAATATTGGTATGGCTATCGGCATTATGCCGGTAATGGGCATCCCGCTACCATTTATGAGCTATGGCGGCACGTCAATTATAGTCAATTTGGCTTTTGTCGGAATGCTGCTCAATGTTCACAGAAGTTATCTATTGAAAAGGACTGCATAAATATGAAAATAATTGCGACTATCGGCGACCCCAACGGCATAGGCTTGGAGTGCCTTACGAAATCACTGATTGAAATTTATAAAAATGATAATTATATAAGTAATGATTATTTTAACAATATAGAAATAGAAATCGCGGGCAACAGCGAAATAATCTCAGAATATTTGAAAAATTCACCGCTTGCGGCTAAGGTTCAAAATGATAAACTAATTCTTGCCAATCAGGAAATAAAGATAATAAATTGCTGTGGGAAGTATTCGCCGATTTTTGGAGAAATCAGCCGAGAGGCAGGCAAAGCCGCAGCCGAGTCAATTATATTTGCAGTTGATGAAACATTGAAACAAAATTACGACGCAATGGTTACTATGCCGATTTCGAAAGAATCTATCAGACTCTCCGGCTGGCAATATCCCGGGCATACGGAGATGATTGCAGCAAAATGCAAGGTCAAACATCCTTTGATGATTCTTTTCCACGAAAATATGCGAGTGGGCTTGGTAACGATACATACGGCTATCGAAAATTTGCAGTATGAGATAACGGGTGCAGGCATAACGCAAATCGCTTGCAGCATGAATAAATCGCTCAAACAGGATTTTGCTATTCCACATCCACGCATAGCATTATTAGGGCTTAACCCACACGCTGGCGAAAATGGCGAGATAGGCAAGCAGGAAAATGATATGATACTTCCGGCAATTGAGAATTTACGGAAAAAAGGCATTTCAGCCGAAGGACCATTTGCCGCAGACGGCTTTTTTGGCTTTGGCGAATATAAAAAATACGACGGCATATTGGCAATGTACCACGACCAAGGATTGATTCCTCTGAAACTTTTGGCACAAGGCGACGGAGTAAACTTCACCGCCGGGCTGCCGATAGTCCGCACCTCGCCCGACCACGGCACAGCATTTTCTCTTGCCGGCAAGTGGCAAGCCGACCCCAAAAGCACAATTTCCTCAATTTTAGCCGCCGCCCAAATTACGAGCAATCGCAGGGAAGGCTGTTAGACTTCAGGTGGCAGGTAACAGGTAACAGGTGAAGGAAGGCTTTTGGCATTGGGCTTTGGGCATGGGGCTTTGGGCATTGGGCATTGGGCATTGGGCATTGGGCATTGGGCATTGGGCATTGGGCATTGGGCATTGGGCATTGGGCATTGGGCATTGGGCATTGGGCATTGGGCATTGGGCATTGGGCATTGGGCA
>JBBRJR010000049.1:0-12737 GCA_038218865.1 Kapaibacterium sp. (SeqCode)
ATACGTAGCTGATGATGTACCCTGCACGTTCATTTTCACATAAGAGAAGTTGTTAGAACTAAGAGATGCTGAATTTGCCATATATCCGCTATGGGAAGCCGCACAATTTGTTAAAAACAATGTAACTAATGTAATCATTATGATTTTATATAATAATATCATAAAAACTCCTTTTGTTTAATAACAGAATCATAGTAAATAAGAATAACGAACAATAAATGCTGATATTTTCTAAATATATCATTAAAATTGGAAAAAAAATTACACTCGGTTTAAACTATATTACTACTTAGGCAACACCAACTGACCCTTAGGCAACGCCAAACTGCGTTTAGATGGCCTCCACCTTCGAGGTGGAGTTCATCTAACAATACTCGATAACATAAACATTTCAAAGAACTTAGCGAAACGACGTGTTGCTCAATTCAAATATATTCTTTTTTTGAAATAATTGCAAGTTTTTTTTTTGATAGGGGGGAAATTTTTGTTAGATTTATCAGATTTAGCTGTCCAATACCTCAAAGATTTGGCACATCTAAAGAACGCAGAAAACGTCTTTTTTGACTATTTCCTAATATAAAAACAGCGTGTTTTATGACACTCACAAATAGTGAAAGGGCAAGCTAATGGCACTTACTTCTTTTAACACCCCCCGACCCCCTCTTAAAAGTGAGGGAGAAAGAAGATTGGATTGTAACGACTTACAAAGTTTTTACTTTCTTTGTCAAATATACATAAAAAAGACCTTATCAAACAAGCTTTAACCGCTTCCATACTCCGTAGGAGTAATATTATGGTAGCAAACGCCGCTCCTCAACTTCTTTTCTTCCGTCCGAAGGTTTTCAACCTTCGGACGGAGATTGGGCTTTCTGCTTTCATTCCAGATGGCGTCCACCTCGAAGGTAGATGCCATCTAATTATTTCCGTAGGGAACGTAATGAACAACGCTCGTTGTTCCCTAAAAAACAACAATCCTTTTGGAACGGCATCTAAATCAAAATGATACCGCAACTACGTTTCTTGAAACATACCTGGAGGTTCTAACTTTGTACAAACATTCCATATCTACGATGCCCAAGAGGCTTCTATACCCTGAAAGGGTAAAATGCCTATAACAGCTGTCTTCTTTTACATTAATCTATACCCTTTCAGAAGGCGTGCCGCCTTCTGAAAGGGCGAAAAAAAGAGGTGGGATAGCCGTTTGTTATAGATATTTAACCCCATCGTGGTAAAAATTAGGATTCGGCTATCTTTTGATGAACTTGCGCTTTTATAGGTGTTGGTCATCTTGGGAAGAAGATGAGGATTCAGGGTTACCTGCCCATATACAAAGCAAGATGCTGTTCCATAAGGTATGTTTTGATAGAAAAACGTTCAATAAGAATATTTTTCCTATCGCTTAGCGATTTAATTATGGTAACACTTGAAAAATAAAAAGACATTTATCGCGTAGCGATTATATATAACTCATACGAAGTAAGTAACTTGCATTTTAATTGATCGTTACCATAATATTATCGCTACGCGATATAGAAAAATTCTGATATCGCTGGTTATAGATAAATTGTCGAACTTTACTTATGAGACAGCCTCATACAAGAAGAAAATCTGGCTTAATTCTCCTTCCCCAAAGCCTAATGCCCAAAGCCCACAGCCTTCTTTTGTGGCACATCTGGGAATAGGCAGAGCTCTCTTCCGAAAGCTCAAGAAATTTCTCTTTGTTTTTATTAAAAAAAGTGCTAATTTTGACTAAAAATTTATTGATTCTCTAAAGGAATATTATTATGGCTAAGAATAGTCGCGTAAGTCGCATCGGTCAAGCTCCTAAAAAGCCTATTACTATTTGGACTTTCCCGCTGAATCGAAAAGATATGTACTTTATTTTGGGTGGTGTGGGCGTTATTTTGCTCGGTTATCTGCTAATGTTTACTGGCGTAACTGAAGAGGCGGCAGCCGTGAACGGGACTTGGAACAATGTATTCGCTGTTGTCATCTCGCCGCTGCTCCTCGTCATTGGTTATTGCGTAATTATTCCAATGGCGATACTGAAACTTTTTTCGCAAAGCAAAAAATCAGCACATTCGGAATCCAATAGTAATTAGAGACTCCCGAAGTTTCCCGATTTGCTCTCAAAAGCAAAGATTCGTAACAATCAGATGATTCGCCCAAGCCGAAAACTTACAAATTGTTTTCGGCTTTTGCATTCTCACAAACTGAATTGCACATAATCATTCCGCCCGCCTGCTGATTTGATTTGTCCTTCTCTTGTCCCGCTTCTTAAGTACTTCCACTTATAATTAAATTTGCCTCATCTATTAAATAATTCTCTAAATTGACATCATTATTAATCAAATCTCTTGCGGAATTTTAAATATTTTTAACTAAATTGCACAAATTAACATCGAAATTTCTATCTTTTAGAGAATAATTGGAAAAAACATATGGAAAATTCCACAAAAATAACCCAAAAAGCTGGATTTGTTGCCATTATCGGCAAGCCTAATGCTGGTAAATCCACTCTTATGAACTCAATTTTGGGAGAAAAGCTCTCAATAGTTACTCCAAAGCCGCAAACTACTCGCAAAAGAGTGCTGGGCATTTATACAGAAGGTGATATTCAGATTGTTTTCACCGATACGCCCGGCATTTTGAAGCCAAAATACGAAATGCAAGAGGCAATGATGGGTTACGTCGATGAAGCGATTAATTCCGCAGACGTACTTCTCGTAATTTATGACGCCGAACGCCATAAACCAGACAAAAACCCATTCCATTCAGGTTTTCTTTCTCGCCTCGAAGCCTCAAATGCTCCAAAGATTCTTCTGCTAAATAAAATTGACTTGAAAAAGGACAAGAAGGAGCTTCTCCCGCTTATTGATTTATTCGCAAAACTCAATATTTTCGATGAGATTGTTCCCGTTTCGGCTCTTCGTCCTGACGATGCGCTCCGCGTTGTTGAGCTTTTGGTGAAATATTTGCCAAATTCGCCTTTCTTTTATGATGACGATATGCTTTCTACTCAATCCCAACGCTTTTTTGTTTCCGAACTAATCCGAGAACGCGTTTTTGAGGCGTATAGTGATGAAATTCCTTACTCTACAGAGGTTGCTATCACCGACTTTAAGGAAAGGGAGAATGGTAAATGGTTCATTTCAGCCGAAATTATCGTTGAACGCGACAGTCAAAAGGGAATTATTATCGGCAAAGGTGGCGAAAAGCTCAAGCGTCTTGGCGAAACATCTCGTCAGGCTATCGAGCAGCATTTGGATTTGCCAATTTATCTCGAACTCTTCGTCAAAGTACGCGAAAACTGGCGTTCTAAAAAGACTTTTTTGAAATCTTTTGGTTATCAATAAAACTATTTCGTGTGTCTTTCGTAGTGTTATCTATTAAGTTTCACAATTTAGCAATATTTTTCTATATATTTGGAGGTGCTTTATGAGTTTCATGTACGTACTGGTCCTATTCGTAGTGTTTCTACTATTCTCTGCAATTAAAGTTGTCAAGGAATACGAAAGAGCCGTCATCTTTCGCTTAGGGCGTTTGATTGGCGCCAAAGGACCCGGCATAATCTTTCTTATCCCAATGCTCGACAAGATGATACGAGTCAGCTTGCGCACAGTCGCTTTGAACATTGAGCCGCAGGACATTATCACCAAAGACAACGTTTCGATAAAAGTAAATGCCGTGCTGTATTTTCGCGTTGTGCAACCGGATAAGGCTATCGTTGAAGTAGAAAACTACCTCTACGCTACGAATCAAATAGCCCAAACGACGCTCCGCAGCATCTTAGGGCAAAGCGATCTGGACGAACTTTTGTCCGAACGCGACAGCATTAACAAAAAATTGCAAATAATAATCGACGAACACACCGAGCCTTGGGGCGTCAAAGTCGCCTCTGTGGAAGTCAAGCAAATCGATTTGCCGCCGGAAATGCAAAGAGCGATGGCTAAGCAAGCCGAAGCAGAACGCGAGCGCAGAGCTAAGATAATCCACGCCGAAGGCGAGAGCCAAGCAGCCGAAAAGCTCGCTGAAGCAGCCAAACAAATACAGGATTATCCCGTCGCTTTGCAACTTCGCTACTTACAAACATTGGCGGACATAGCAACCGAGAACAATTCGACCACAATTTTCCCAATCCCAATCGATATGCTTAAACCGTTCTTTGACCACATGGGCAAAAGCTAGTAGTTGTCGGTTATCAGTGGTCGGTTTCCGGTGAAACGCAAAAAAGGCATTGGGCATGACTTCGACAAGCACTGACATCGAAGAAGGCATTTAGTTATCGGTTATCGGTTATCAGTTTTCAGTGGTCGGTTGTCAGTAAAAGGTAAAAGTCTTTGGGTATTAGGCGGTGAAGAGTCTTTTTGCTTTTTCCCAAAGCCCAATGCCTTCCCAACTCCGTAGGAGTGAAATATAATTAATTTATATACCGTTCCAATAGGATTGTTGTTATGTAGGGAACAACGATAGTTGTTCCCTATTCCCTACGAAGATTATTTAGATGTCCAACACCTTTGAAGTGTTGGACATTTTGGAAAGAAGCTGCGTTTGTTTGGAAAGGGCAATCCATGGATTTGCCCCTACGTTGTAGCAAGTGTATTCTTCATCCCAAAGCCTAAAACCCAAAGCCTAATACCTTTCCTGCCTTTCACCGAAAACCGAAAACCAGAAACAATCTTCCCTAATGCCTAACGCCCAAAGCCTACAGCCTAATGCCTTCACCGATAACTGACAACTGGAAACTAAATAATCCTTTCGCTGCTCGCGTTCCAATAAATTTTTTCTTTTTTTGTCATTATCTTTACGAATATAAATATTACTTTAATTCTCTTTTGAAAGAATATAATTGTCTTCTTATCAATATAACGCTTTAACTAAAAAGGTTGAATTATGAAATCATTTCTTACGCTTTCCTTCGTTTTGATGCTCGTCGGCTGCTCGCTTTTCACGCAAGACTTAAAACAATTAAGCATCGGTCCAGTAATCGGATACAAAGCCGGCATAAGCGCGGTCAATACTCCACAAGGTCGTAAAAACGGCGTAGCACCAAGTAAAATTCCTGACTTTGGAGTTTCCGCTTACGTTCCACTAAGTTCCACTTCTAATTTAGGGCTTGACGCCGAGATCGGACTCTCCTCCTACGCCTACTTAATGAAATCCGCTTTCAACGATAAGTCTTACCAATTCAATCATAGCTATATCACTATCAATCCAAACTTTTACTTCAGCGGCTTTATCATTGGGCTTTCATTCGGAATTCCCGTTTCCTCTGACTATGACGGTAAAGAAATCAAAACATCTCAGCAAAATATATTAACAGAAATAAAAATCGGCGGCATGATACCAATTTTCAAAGATGAAACTGGTGAACTTAACATCGTAATCATGGGCGGTTACGCACTATCGGGTGTTTTCTCTGACTTTGTCAAATATGATCCAGTCAAAAACGAATTGCCTCCAACTGAAACAATTACTAAGGTCTTCAATCCTCGCATAGCCACTCTCGGAGTCGGTTTTAATTTCTTATTTGATTTATAAAACTTCAACAAACAATGACTGATTAATAATAAAAAGAGAATGATCCTATAATAAATCATTCTCATTTCGTCAATATTCTAAAAATGATTCATCAATAACAAATGTAAATATGGAAAAAAATTACTACCGCTCCACAATAGACGAAACCCTCAAAGATTTGCAAAGTTCAGCAGCAGGGCTTTCCGAAGAAGAAGCAACTAAACGATTAACCACCTACGGCAAGAATGAACTGGAAGCAGAAAAACATGAGCCAGCTTGGAAATTACTTGTCGCACAGTTCAACAACATCCTAATTTACATTTTAGTCCTTTCCGCAATCATTTCTATGTTCTTAGGAAAGACAGTTGAGCCCATTGCAATCTTAGTAATAGTTGTTTTAGCAGGGATTACAGGATTCGTACAAGAATTTCAAGCCGGAAAAGCCATTGATTCCCTTAAAAAAATGGCTTCCCCCACAGCTCGAGTCAAACGCGACGGCAAAGATAGAGAAATTAACTCAGTCGAGCTCGTCCCAGGCGACGTGATAATCCTTGCATCAGGCGACAAAATACCCGCAGACGCCCGTTTGCTCTCAGCCCAAATGATTAAAGTCGATGAAGCCGCCCTGACAGGCGAATCCCTTTCTGTTCAAAAGCATACTAACGCCATCGAAGGAACAAACACGCCGCTCGGAGACAGAAAAAACTCAGTCTATATGGGTACAGCCGTTATTTTAGGCAGAGCCGAAGCCGTCGTAACCTCAACTGGAATGTCCACAGAGTTCGGAAAGATTGCAAACATGCTAAACACCACCGAATCTCGCAAAACTCCTTTGCAAATGGAGCTCGACAAGCTCGGCAAACAGTTAGGCATCTTCTCGATAGTCTTAGCAACAATCGTTTCATTCTTTGCCTACATGAAAGGCTCGCCGTTGGACGAAGTTTTTGTCTGGGGCGTTGCTTTGGCAGTCGCAATTATACCCGAAGCATTGCCCGCAGTCGTTACAATTACGCTCGCCTTAGGCGTAAAACGAATGGTCAAGCGTCGCGCACTTATTCGTAAGCTCCCCGCAGTAGAAACATTAGGCGCTACAAACATAATTTGTTCCGACAAAACAGGAACCTTGACGCAAGACGAGATGACAATTAAAAAGATTCTCTCGGACAACAAAGTATTTGATTTAACGGGCGTCGGATACAAGCCCGAAGGAGACTTCTTATTCGAAAATAATAAAATTAATCTCGAAGAATTTCCCGACCTAATAAAATCACTCAGCTACGGAAGCCTTTGCAACGATACTTTATTGAATAACAAAGACGGAGAATGGGATGTCTTAGGCGACCCAACAGAAGGCGCTATCGTCGTAGCGGCAGAGAAAGCTGGCATAGGCGTAGAAAAATATAAAGAAGAGCATAAACGCCTCCACGAAATACCTTTTTCTTCCGAGACAAAGAGAATGACAACCGTCAATCAGTTCGGCGAAGACAAAATAGCCATTTCCAAAGGCGCTCCAGAGGTAATAATAAGCTCCTGCAACCGTATTTTGGTTGGCGGAAACGAAGTGGAATTAACGCCCGCGATAAAAGAAGGATTACTAAAAGAAGCTCACACCTTCGGAGAAAATGCTTTACGCGGCATAGCCATAGCCTACAAAAATTTAGGAGCTTCAGACAATTTCGAAGGCGTTGAGGAAGGATTAGTATTCATGACAATCGTCGCAATGATTGATCCGCCACGCGAATCAGTCAAGGCAGCTATTATCACATGCGCAACAGCCGGCATTAAACCCATAATGATAACCGGCGACCACAAAGTAACAGCTGTCGCAATCGCAAAAGAACTCGGCATAATGAAAGATGGCATTGCTATATCGGGACCCGAAATCGAAGAACTGTCCGATGAAGAGTTCAGCAAGGTTGTGGACACAGCCGAAGTCTATGCAAGAATCTCGCCAGCGCATAAAATGAAAATTGTAGAAGCGTTGATAAACAAAGGAAACGTAGTCGCAATGACCGGAGACGGCGTAAACGACGCACCATCGCTAAAAAGAGCCGACATCGGCGTTGCGATGGGCATCACAGGCACAGATGTCAGCAAAGAAGCGGCAGACATGATATTGACAGACGATAATTTCGCCTCAATAGTCTCAGCGGTCGAAGAAGGACGCAGTATTTTCGAGAACATACGCAAATATCTCGTTTACTTATTAAGTGGAAACATGGGAACAGTCTTAGGACTCATCGCCGCACTCTTAGCGGGATACGCAGCACCGCTAATGGCAGTCCACATATTGTTTATCAACTTCGTAATGGACGGCATTTTAGCCATTACATTAGGAATAGAGCCGCCCGAACAAGGAATAATGAGTCGCTCACCACGAACAAGCACCGAAGGAATATTAAACAAAGAATCAATAGCCTATATATCCTCCGTTGGAGTGTGGATTGGCTTTGTTTGCTTCGCAATGCTCGTCTGGTACTCCGGAGAAATTCCCGACCCAATGGCTTCGAAAGCCACACCTTACGCAATGAGCATATTTTACGCCGCTTTAATCATGTCTCGAATCTTTAATGTCTTCGCCACACGATCGATACGCGATTCATTCTTCAAATACGGCGTCGTCGGAAACAACGCATTGCTCATCGGAGTCGCATTTACACTTGTCTTATCGTTTTTGACAATCAATTGGAACATAATGAACTCCATATTTTCCACAACTGCCCTCAGCGGAACAGATTGGATGTACGTATCTATAGCCGGCTTATCCGTTTTAGTATATTCTGAGCTACACAAATTAGTAATGAAAGCAATTTCAAAGCGAGCAAGCGGCGCATAGTTGTCAGTTGTCGGTGAACTGCTTCGCTGGCATTAGGCTTTGGGCGTTAGGCAGGACTTCGACAAGCTCAGCCACCGAAGAAGGCATTTAACGCAGATATTCTTAATGTAGGAACACGGCGTGCCGTGTCCCTACATTTAAGTTTAATCGCCTTTATTGTTACCTGCAACCTGACGCCAGTTTTGCCTTTCACAATGCCTAGTAACCAATGCCGACAGCCTATTTTGCCTTTCACCGACTACTAATAACTGATAACCGGAAACTATTTGCCTTTCACCGACTACTAATAACCGATAACCGGAAACTATTTGCCTTTACCGCCTGCTAAGTTACTTTGTTCCTGCTTGTGATGAGCATCGACAACGGCAATGGCAGTCATATTGAATACGTCTTCGGCGTCGGAGCCGCGTTGCATTATGTGTACTGCGTTTTTCATTCCTAAAAGTGCCGGACCGATTATGCGTAAGCCCGCCATTCTGTGTAGTAATTTGTAAGAGATGTTTCCAGAATCGAGATTTGGGAAAACAAGTACGTTTGCGCCTTCTTTCAAGTCGCAGAACGGGAAGTTTTCTTCGACCATATCAGGCAAAATTGCGGTGTCGGCTTGCATTTCTCCATCTACTTTAAGCAGAGGGTCGCGTTGTTTGATTATCTCGAGAGCTTTCCTCATCTTTGTTGGGTTTTCCCCTTTTGCCGAACCGAAATTGCTATAGGAAAGTAAGGCTACGCGAGGATCAATGTCGAAATTAGTAGCAAAATCAGCAGTTGCCAAAGCTATATCGGCTATTGCATTTGCATCTGGATTAACATTAAGCGTTGCGTCAGCAAGAAAATAAGCGTTATTCTTAGTTGATACAATATAACAACCACAAGCTGTCTTGTATTTTTCGTCTCGACCGATAATTTCAAGGGCTGGTCTAATCGCTTCGGGATAATAAGATGTAAGCCCGGTAACCATTGCGTCAGCATCGCCGGAATGAACCATCATAGCACCGTAATAATTCCTTCGTGTCATAAGTTTTTCAGACGCTTCTTGGCGGATAATTCCTTTTCTGCGACGTAGTTCCAAGTACTCTTCAACGTAAACATCGCATTTGGAGCATGCCAATGGATCAATGATTTTAATATCTGTTAAATCAACGCCATGTTCGTCGGCTACTCTTCGAATTTTTTCAATATTCCCTAAAAGAATAGGAAAAGCAATCTTTGCATCAACTGCAAGCTGAGCAGCCCGCATGATTTTTGGATTGTCTCCTTCGGGATAAACAACTGTTTTAGGATTCTTTTGCGCACGTTTAAAAATAGGAGACATAATAACCTGTGTTCGTCCCATGCGAATGTTTAATTGGCGTCTATATTCATCGAAATCTTTAATCTCGAGGCGTGCAACGCCAGTATCCATAGCTGCTTTTGCAACAGCCGGAGCTACCCAAGTCAAAACTCTTGTGTCGAAAGGCTTTGGAATAATGTAATCTCTACCAAATTGAATGTCTTTCAAGCTATATGCACGTTTCACGTAATCAGGAACTTCTTCTTTCGCTAATTTCGCAAGTGCATAAGCGGCTGCTTTTTTCATATCTTCGTTAATTGCCTTTGCATGCACATCTAAAGCGCCTCGAAATATAAAAGGAAAGCCAAGAACGTTGTTCACTTGATTAGGATAGTCCGAGCGGCCAGTTGCCATAATAACATCTGGGCGTGCTTGAATGGCATCATCATAAGTAATTTCAGGATCCGGATTTGCCAAAGCAAAAATTATTGGGTCAGGATTCATTCCCATAATCATATCTTTAGAAACTACGTTGCCTTGCGACAAACCGAAGAATGCATCGGCTCCGATTAAAGCGTCAGCTAATGTACGAGCGCCAGTTTCGTTTGCAAATTCCTCTTTATATTCATTCATTCCTTTTGTGCGTCCTTTAAAAATAACGCCCGTCGAATCACACATAGTAACATTCTCAGGTTTTACGCCTAACGATATGTGAAATTTTGCACAAGCGATGCCAGAAGCTCCTGCACCATTGTAAACAACTTTCACATCTTCGACATTTTTACCAACAATTTCAAGTGCATTCAAAAAAGCAGCGCCTGATATAATTGCTGTGCCGTGTTGGTCATCGTGAAAGACAGGTATATCCAAGCTTTTTTTCAATGCCTCTTCAATTAGGAAGCATTCTGGACCTTTGATGTCCTCAAGATTGATGCCACCGAAAGTTGGTGCCATTACTTCAACCACTCGAATAATTTCGTCGATGTCTTTTGAGTTTAATTCGATGTCAAAAACATCAATATCAGCAAAAGATTTGAATAAAACGCCTTTGCCTTCCATTACCGGTTTGCCTGCCTCCGGTCCAATGTCGCCTAAACCTAAAACAGCTGTACCGTTTGAAATAACAGCTACTAAATTTCCTTTTGCCGTGTATTCATATACTTTACTAATGTCTTTATGAATCTCAAGGCACGGAACAGCTACTCCTGGAGAGTAAGCTAATGATAGATCCCGTTGGGTTACACAGGGCTTAGTTGTAACAACTTCAATTTTGCCCTTTCTTCCCATACTGTGGTAAAGTAATGCATCTTCGTCGCGTATTTTCATGTGTCCACCTAATTAAATTGGAAAAGATATTATTTGTGTCATTTGTATTTTGTTTTTTTCTATATGCAACTTAATTAAAATTTAAATTAATTACAACAGAATTAATTGTTTTATTGTTATTTATTTCTTCAATTGTTTTTTATCTGTTTAAACGTAAAATTATGTTTATAAATAAATCGTCGTAAGACTTTTATTTCATTTTATAAAGATATTTACTATGAAGGCTTTTGCAGTTGCCATAATCATGCTTTTCAACTTTCCACTGTTTGCTCAATCAACATTGAGCTCAGAGAAAGTAAGCAGTATCGACTTTGCCACACAAAAGTTCCGATATATTTTAGAGACAGCCGCAATTAATCATATTGATTAGATAGATATTATAAAAGCAAGCGAAGCTGCATTTAAATCAATGCTAAATAGCTTCGACCGACAAAGCGATTATTTCTCTGCAAAGCAATTGAAAGCGTTTGAAGAAAGCAATGCCGGCACCAAAGAAGGCGTTGGATTGCAAATAGTAAAGCTTGATGATTCTATAGTTGTCGGTTCTTTGTCTTCAGGCTCGCCTGCTGACAGCGCAGGCTTAAAGCGAGGCGATGTTTTGTTGTTTATAAATAATAAAGCAACAAGCACTATGCAAACAGCCGAGATTAATGACTCTTTAAGCGGAGCAAAAGGAACAAAAGTAACGTTGATTGCCAAATCATTTCTGACAGGAAATTTAAAAGAGTACGTTTTAACACGTGGCGATGTCAGTTTGCCGAGCATAAATTCATATTTCATATTGTCGGGCTCGCATTTGGGTATAATTGCAGCAAATCGTTTTTCTCAGACTACAGATATTGAGTTTGTCAGTGCAATTAAAGAGCTTTTGCAAAAAGGAATGAAAAAGCTGATTGTAGATATTCGTGGCAATCCCGGTGGTTATTTGGATAAAGTAATAAATTTATTAGAAGAATTCTTCCCTTCGGGCATTCATTTAGCTTCGATTACAGGAAAGAACCCCGAACTAAATGCAAAATTTGTAACAAAAAATGTTGGGCAGTTCTCTAAAATTCCCATAATTGTACTCATTGACGATAAATCCGCTTCTGCTTCCGAGCTTTTCGCAGGAGCTATCCAAGATTGGGACAGAGGTATCGTTGTTGGAACAAATTCCTTTGGCAAAGGCTCTATTCAAAAGGTTTGGTCAATCAAAGATGGCTCTGCCTTTAAGCTAACTGTTGGCGAATACTTAACTCCTTTAGACAGGCAAATTGATAAAGATAATATAAAAAGAACATCTAACACTTTAGCTTTAGATGAATCTTTGAAATTGTCATTAGGCGAAGATGGATTTAACAAACTTAAAGCCGCCGTTGAAAAATCGGGAGGGTCTGATAGAGTAAATATATATAAAACTCCCAAAGGACGCAGTATAATTGGTGGCGGAGGGATAAATCCAGACGTTTTTGCTCAATCCGATACAACCACTCTTCTAACTAAGTATCTATTATCCAATGGTATCTTTTTAAATTTCGCATATAATTACTATATTAAGAACTATCAGCAGCTTGTCAAAGTGTATCCCGAACTTGATGTTTATATGATTAAATTTAATATAGATAGTATTTTATATAATGATTTCGTTCAATTTTCGTTCTCTAAAAATATTTGGAACGAACAAATGGCAAAACAAGACGATGAAGTAATCAAAAACTATATAAAAGCTTTCATTGCTCATTATTTGTGGGACGACAAGGGTTATTCCTCAGTTTTATTAAATAATGACATGATAGTTAAAAAAGC
>JBBRJR010000050.1:0-12652 GCA_038218865.1 Kapaibacterium sp. (SeqCode)
TTTCCCGCATTTTTACAATGTCGGCGATACCGCACGATTTATTGTGAATTATGAATATCAATCAGAAGGAAACGGCGGATTTTACTTATATCCAAAAAATCTCTTTGCCGGCAAAGGTCCTTTGGACGACAGCGTTTTTACAGAAGAAAAAATAGCCTATACTATGAGTGAGCCTGAAGACGCCCGCCGCTGGATGCCTTGCAATGACTATCCTCGCGACAAAGTTCGTGCAAGCATAGCCGTAAAAGTACCAGCTGCCTATACAGTTGCTTCTAATGGTTTGCTCGATAGCATCGTTGCCGAAGGCGCAGACAAAATATATTACTGGTCGGACTCAGCACCAATCGCTACATATTTGATGGCTGCTACTGCGTCGGTTTTTGTATCATATTCAGAATGGTATCACCCAGAAAATTCCCAAGATTCTATCGAACTCGTCTATTACGTGTGGGAAAGCGATTTAACAAATGATAAAACTGATTATACAGTTTACAACGCAAAAAACGCCTTCCAAGGCACAAGCTATATGATGGATGTATTCTCTCAAGCCTTTATTCCATACCCTTTTAAAAAATACGGACAGGTCGCTTTGCAACCCTTCAATTTCGGCGGTATGGAGCACCAAACAATTACCTCTGTAAGCCGTACGTGGCTTCGCGGGCGGAGTCCGTCCGGCATAGCACACGAGCTTGCACACCAATGGTTAGGCGATTTAGTTACATGCTCTTCGTGGGACGACATATGGTTCAACGAGGGCGGCGCTACTTGGAGCGAAGCTATCTGGGCTGAAGCCTGGGGAGGAGAAGACGCTTATTTATCTGATATGTATTTAAATGGATACTTGTACAAATACTTTCCCGATTTGCTAAATATTCCAATTTATGGCATTGACTCCGATTCTATATTCTCGAATCCTTATGTCTATCTCGTATATCAAAAATCCTCATGGATATATCATCAATTACGCGTTATGTTAGGCGACGAAGTGTTTTTCCCTACTTTTAGAAATATGCTTAAAGAATTCTCCTTCTCAAACATAGATGCTGAAAAATTTGAAATATATTTCACGGAAAATGCCCCAGCGCCACCCGTTGCTTACGACATTTTTTTTAATCAATGGCTCAAAAAAGCTGGACACCCTGTTTATGCACTTTCTTCCAATGCTCGCAATTTACAGAATGGAAAATATGAAGTATCAGTTACGGCTGGTCAAATTCAAGAAGGTGAAAATATACCCGATGTATTCGTTACGTACTTGCCGATAGTAGCTTATGCCGGCGACGTTGAGTTTCGCACATTTGTGGTAAATAACGAAAAAGTTCAAACTTTTACATTTGAAACAGATTTTTTGCCCGATTCGGTAACTATCGACATACAAAGAATTTTGGCAGACGTTTTTCCAAATGAAGTAATTCTCGGCATAAAAGATGATTTTAATAACAGCATGACTGTTTCGCCTTCATTGGCTCGAAACGGCGAAAAAGTTATTATTCATATTAACCAAAACGCTTTGGATTTATCCACAAATGTAGCTATTTATGATATCATGGGTAAATTAATAAAAACAATCGGTTTCACAGGCGATTCCGAATTTGCCGAATTCGATACAAGTAATCTAACCACCGGACAATATATTGTAGCATTTACGACGCGTACCGGAACAATCACAAAAAAAATAATTATACAATAATAAATTAATCATAAAAATATTGAAATTTTAATGAACATGGATAATGAAATGAATAAAGTAAGAATGGGCGTTGTGGGCATAGGGCATTTGGGAACGATACATACAAAAATTTGGAAATCCGCCGAAGACGTTGAATTAATAGGACTTTTCGACGTGGATACCGAAAAATCCGCGAAATTAGCCGAAGAATTATCTGTTACTTCCTTCGCAAGCTACGACGAGATGCTTGACAATGTCGATGCCGTAACGATAGCCTCGTCAACCTTGTCGCATTTCGACTTGGCTCAAACGGCAATCGAGCGCGGCAAGCATTGCTTTATCGAAAAGCCGATAACTTCGACTTTCGCCGAAGCTGAGAAGCTAATGGCTTCGGCTCGCACGTCGAATTTAGTTATTCAAGTCGGACACGTCGAAAGGTTCAATCCCGCAATCGCTGCCTTGGGTGGCAAAGAGCTTAATCCCATGTTCATCGAAGCGCACAGATTAAGCCAGTTTCGACCGCGTGCGACTGACGTTTCAGTCATCCATGATTTGATGATACACGACATAGATTTAATGCTCTGGCTTATCAAATCGCCTGTAAAATCAATTGACGCAACGGGCGTCTCTGTAATAACAGAAACTATTGACATAGCTAACGCTCGCATAAAATTTGAAAACGGAGCAGTGGCAAACCTTACAGCTTCGCGATTGTCTGCCAATCCGATGAGGAAAATGCGTATATTCCAAAAAAATGCGTATTTATCTATCGATTTTGGCAATCAAGAAGTAGAAATTTTTAGAATTGCTGAACCCAGTGAAGTCGTAAACGAAAATACAGCCACAATGCTTGGCTCAATTGGCGATGGCATTAAAAATAAAAATATTTATTACGAAAAACCGACTATTATCAAACAGAACGCTATCGAAGAAGAGCACAAAGCATTTACCCGTGCCATATTGGAAGGAACACCGATAGCAGTTAATGCTCTCGAAGCGGCGGCGGCACTTCTTATAGCAGAAAAAATCAGCAACTTGGTGCAAAATACTTAACGCACGGTAACTTAATTTAAATTACACTTATTATTACTTAATTACTTAAAAAACACACTTAAAATTTATAAAATTGGAGTATAAAATGTTTAAAAAATTGTTTCTCGTTTTGCTTTTGGTATCCTTTTTTTCCCAAAATCTTATATCAAGTCATATAACTGAAGGCAAAAGTAAAAAATTGAGGTTCTATCTTAGGAATGACTTCAATTCTGACGATCCGCGTTTCAAAGACAAGCCTATATTTGGCCGATTCAAACAAACTTATGTGCCGCCCGAGGACTTGAAAGAAGTTCCCAAGCAAACCGTAATTTTAACAGAAGCTGGCTTCGAACTCGTTAATATTTCGCCGGGCAACAACGCCCAATCGGAAACTTGGATGGCTATTAATCCCAAAGACCCGATGAATCTTATTGCTACCGCGAACGACAATAATTATATGTACGGCGACTACAAAATGAGCTCTTGGGCTTCCACCGACGGAGGTCGCACTTGGTCGCACGCTAATACTCCAGCAAATCGCGGCTTGCTTATCGATAAAATAGCGGGAAAATCCATGACGATTTTCGATCCCGGATTAGTTTACGATACCGATGGCACAGCCTATTACGTTTACGGCTTTACGCAAATTAACGACAACATAAATCAAGCTGACGATAATGGCGTATTCATTGCCAAATCAACAGATAAAGGTCTTTCTTGGCAAGGTAAATTCAACGGCGACCCTATCAGCGTTATCGCTATCGAGCAAGGCAATCAAAAAGGTCAACCTTTCCACGATAGATATTCTATGGCTTCGGACGTTAATCCCACTTCGCCTTATAAAGATAGACTTTACGTCGCTTGGCAAAAATTTCAAGCTGGCAGCAATGCTGTCGTATTATCTTATTCAAGCGATAAGGGCGTAAATTGGTCAAACCAAATCCCTCTTTTTAATGGCGACAATACGCAATCGCCTTATCCTGCTGTTGGTCCGGACGGCGAGGTCTATGTCACTTGGCAATATAGAAATACGACAAACCATACAACGCAGGCAGTTGTCCGCACTTCACAAAACGGTGGAGCAAGCTGGGCTTTAAGCAATGTTGGTATGCAAGTTTTCACGGTCGGCGAAATCGATCCTATTGTGAACACTTCTCGCTACATAATGAAAGACAAACAAAATATACGCGTTTCTTCTGTGCCAAGTATTGCTGTCGATTGCACTCCCCAAGGCAGCCCAACTCGTGGCAATGCATATTTGGTTGTGCCGGGCAGAGAAGCACCAAACGGCGATTACGGCATTTATTTGTCAATTTCCAAAGATAAAGGAAATTCGTGGTCAGAAAAAAAGAGAATAGACGACGCCATCACGCGCAATGATATGATGTTCCCATCTATCGCGGTTGATAAAACAAACGGCACAGTCGCTGTCTTTTACTACAGCTCGCAAAATGACCTGAACAACAAAGGCGTTGATGCTTATATTGCTGTTTCACGCGACGGTGGTGCAACTTTCAATAATATTAGACTTACTCCAGAATCAATTTACATTAATTCTCCCGTCTGCGTTTCTCAGCAAGACATAATGGGCAGTAATGTCTATTGGGGCGATTATTCCTCTATCGTTGCCGATAATGGTAAAATTTATCCGCTATTTTGGTGGCCCACAGGCTCCTCTTACCAATACGGTACGCTTGATTTATTTACAGCTTTGATTTCATCAGCTCCCAAACCGCCGACTAATTTCAAAGCTATCTCGCAAATGGCAAGCGATGCAGTTAAAGTAAAATTGACATGGACAAATCCGACACAAGACATGCTGGGCGGCAACCTAACAGACTATACTCTACACATTTTCCGTGATGGCAATGAAATAGTAACTTTACCAGCTGGCACTGCTGAATATATTGACGGCACTGTTACAGACGGGCAAAGCTATTTTTATCAATTACGAACCGAAACTCCCAACGGTGACAAAAGTCCGTTCCTTGATGCTACTATCTTCGCCGGAGGCTCCGAAAAGCCTGCTCCGCCTACTCTGCCTTTGGCAAAACCTGCTGAAGACGGAGTTGTACTTTACTGGACAAATCCCTCGACATCAGTCGATGGCTCCGATATTCGCGATTTGGTGAAAATCAATGTTTACTCCGAAGGCGTTATTATCGCAACTGCCGAAGCCGGAAACATCACACCGGGCGAGCAAGTTGTTCTTCCAATTACTTTACCTATAGAAAAATTCTATAAATTCAAACTCAAAGCCGTTACAAAACGCAATAACATAGAAACTCTCAGCGATTTCTCTGATGAATTTTTCAGCTACGCTGGAGCAGTTCGCGCTCAATTAGCCGAGAATTTCGACGAGCCTCAGAATCGCATTCCGACTTACATCATTTCTGGCGAGTGGGGACTTTCAACGCTGAAAGCAGCTTCGGCGCCTAATTCACTTAATCAATCTCCGGGCAAAAATTATTTGCCTAATACCAACAGTGAAATAATATTCGCTCCTGTCGCAATTTCGGCAAATACTAAAACGTTAAATTTTAACTATATAGCCAAAATCCACACGACTGACTTTGGGCACGTTTATATCTCTAATGACTTCGGGCGGTCATTCACTGAAATTATGCGATTTAACAATAATTCTAACGATAAATTCCAAGGCACAATCGACCAAGTTACTTTCGATAATATTTCCTATAATTTAACAAAGTACATCGGCGATACACTCTACATCAAATTTACTTTGGAAGCCGGACCATTTTTGGAAGACGTCGGCTTATTCATTGACGACATTGTTTTGGACAACCGCGTCGGCGTCGAAGAAAGATATAATCCGATTTATAAATCTTTGACGGCAGCAGTTTTGCCTAATCCCACTCTGAATGCATCTATACTTTCGCTTTCATTGCCGATTTCAGGCAATTTGCAAGTTGATTTATATGATGTTTTGGGCAACAAAATAAATAATATAGCTAATCAATTCGCCGCACCAGGGCAAATGGATTTCAAAATGGACCTTGGCAATGCGTCAGCAGGTGTTTATTTTGTTAGAATTAACCTAAACGGTTTCTTGAAAACAATTCCTGTTATCAAACAGTAGAACTACTGATTTTTGATTTTTCAAAGTCCGTTAATACCAAAATATTAACGGACTTTTTTGTAATTAAAATATTTTTTTTCTGTAACGTATTTAATAAATATTATTATCATTTTTCCAAATTTATATTATTTATTTATGCGTAATATTCACTCTATTTTTGTAATTCTTTTTACATTATTTTTTGTCTCTTGCTCGGTTGATGACGATCATACTGCGGAAAAAACGAATGATAAAGATCTTACGCATGTAAATAACCCGCCGCTTTTAACTACTCCAGATACAACACTCATTTCTTCCGCTGACACTATTTCCCCAATGGACAGTATTGAGAACCTTGCCTATCTCAAAAGATTTGAAAAAGCTAAAGCTGACTCTATCGCTCGACTTGCAACTCGTTTGGAAAAAGAGAAATTAAATCAAGCAACCATGCGAATGGCGCACACAACCTCACTTCGCCGCGCAATTGATTTGTTTGCAAAAAATCAAGAAATCAATAACTATATAGATCCACTAGCACTTAATTCCGCTATGATTAAAAAAAATACAGATGATTTAGAAGACAGTGGCGAGCCTTACCCTTTTTCTCGATTGTATGAAGAAGGCTTCCTAAAAGGTAAGTTTGTCGTCTTGTCTGTTAATGACAACAACTTCGGCGGGGTCAATTTAGATATAATATTTAAACAAAAGCAGGATAAAGTATTCCGCGTTTGGTTGTATTTCATTAGCAGTGAAGATAGATTTATTGTTAAATACTTTTACGTTCCCTTTAAATTTGATGAAAAAATGACGAAATATTATCGCCGCCTTTATGCGATATATTTGAATGATGAGAAATTCGGGGTTTAATAAATTACAGGCTTAATGTTTTCGGCATCCATAGCTTAAAATTAGACAATCTGCCTGCTCTTAAAGCTATTATTTATATTAGCTTGGGTTTGGCGCTCGGCTTTTGGGCAAATTTGCCTTCGAGCCTTTGGGTTGTGTTTGCCGCAGCCGCACTTGCCTTTGCCGCATACTCATACAATAAAAATTTATTTATTCCTTACTTGCTTATCTGCCTCGTCATTGGTATGAATTTGAGCTATCGCGCCGACAACATAACAATAAAAAAACCAGCAAAAATATTTCCGATGATGAAATCACGGATTCGCGGCGAAGTCACAAATGTCATTCGTCATGATTCATCTGCCGTTGTCTGTCGCGTGCATGGCGAAATCGATACACCTGAATTGCCCGCACTCCCAAACCAAAATGTCTATTTGAAAATTTACGGCAAAAACATCAATGTCCGCTCAGGCGATTTCATTACAGCCTTCGGCAAAATCCGTCTTCCCCGCGAGCCGAGCCTGCCAACTGACTTTCCCGAAGCCTCGTACTTTCGCGGACAAAATTTACAGTGGATTGCGTCCGCTTCAAAGCAAAATGTTTCGTGGCACGAAAACATTAATCCTTTTCTGCTCTTCCGCGAAAATACTACAAACTTACTGAAAAAGCAATCCGCACGACTTTTTAAATTAGGGCAGGACAAAATCGTCAATGCCATTTTGTTAGGCGACAAAACAGGGCTTTCGCCTGAATTGCGCCGCGTTTACTCGCTCAGTGGCACGGCGCACGTACTGGCACAAAGCGGTTTGCACGTCGGCATTATCGCCTATATTTTGTTTCTATTTTTGAATTTTACACGTAATCGTACTTTAAAATTCGCTCTGTATGTTATTTTGTTGTTCTTATTTGTCTTTCTGACTGGCTTTGGGGCGTCGGCTGTACGCGCCGCTGCTATGGCGGTGCTTATTTTTGGGGCGCGGGTTTTGCAAAGGCGATATTCACCGCTAAATATTTTGTGCGTCGTCGCTCTTTTTGCCGTTTTAATTGAGCCGTCTATGTTGTTTTCCGCCGGCTTTCAAATGTCCGTTGCATCTATTGTGGGAATTATTTTGCTTTATTATCCAATTAAAAAAACGTTCCAAAAACTTTTTCCTAAACAAAACAAAGCCTCCGAATATCTTTTCAGCAGCGTCGCTTTGACGTTCGCTGCTTCGGCAACAGTTTCGCCAATTGTCGCCGTTTATTTTGGTACTTATTCCGTTGTTTCATTTCTGACAAATTTGTTTATTATTCCGCTCTTCTCACTTGCTCTAATTTTTTCGATTATAGCAATTGCTTTGTCGTTTATTTATTTGCCGTTTGCAATGCTTTATGCGGATTTGACGTCATTTTTGCTGCTTCTTTCGGAAAGTATCAATAAATTTTCTGTTACCCTGCCCCATGCTTTTTTTGATGGAACTACCGCAATTTTGCTTTCCTTCGTTGTTCTTTTGGCAATAGCTTATGTCGCTTTTGCCCAAAATCGCAGGCAAATTATATTTAGGTTAGCTGTCTCTTTCGCCGCTATTATTCTTATTTTACAAATAAATATAATGCCCGAAAATTTGCAGGTAAAAATATATCCACGAGATAATTTCACTATGACAACAATCGAAAAAAACGGAAAAATTCGATATGTCTATTTAGCTGACCGCAAACCTTCAATTTATCCCAAAATTGATTTTTTCGCAAATGAATATTTGAAACAAATCCCAGATTCATTTTGCCTGCTCGTAAATGGAAACGCTGGAATGAAAACCGCCTCCGCTTTGAAGCAAAGCAAGTTCTTTCATTACATAGAATTACCTGTGGACTTTCAAGCAACTCTGGACAGTGCAATTTTTGGTAAGAAAAAAGCGTCACAAATTATTGAAATAAATGAATAGTATAAATCAACTTAACAGCCTTCAATTTTTCCAGTTACTTGCAATTCCCATAAAGGCACTTGAATAAGGGCTTAATGTGACCTCTGCGCCAGGAGGCTGTCTCGTTAAGTTTAAAAAAAAGTTTTGGTCATTACGATGATGTAAAATAAATTACATAATTTCAACTTAAATAGTAACACCCGCTAGCCCCCTCTTAAAAGAGGGGGGACAAGAACTTTAGACATTGAGTATCGTAAGTTCTTATATTTCTTTCGTTTCCTTCTCCCCCTCTTGTAAGAGGGGGTCGGGGGGTGTTTAAAAATGCTGGTGCCAGCACTTCATTCATTCACACCTATATTTCCTTATCTTCGTGCCATTGGGGATTCCCGCGTTCGCGGGAATGACAAAACTCCTTGGATTTGGACTTATGAGGCAGCCTCACGTAAATTGGACTTATTCTACAGTCTTATAAATAATAAAGTTCATGAAATATCATAAATATTCGTCATGTATAAAATTTTTTAATTTTAGAACGATATTTTAGTACTTTAAAAGAACTAACGGATTTAATATTATGTATAGATTTATGACGTATTTACTTGTTTTTTCGGCAATCGTGCCGGCTGCATTATTTTCGCAAATTACTATCACAGGCAAAATATATAAAAATGAATTAAGTAAAGGATTGCCACAGGTCTCAGTAAGCGTTAAGGGCAAAAACATATCTACCCAAACAGATGATATGGGCAATTACTCGCTCAATCTTCCAGCCGTCGGCGAATATATTTTGCTTTTGAAGCAGGCGGGCACTCAATCTTCGCGGCGCATATTGGAAGAGACAATCAAAGTAAGCGAAACAATTAATATATTCAATGTTAATTTCAATTGGAGCGAAGTGAAAATCGACCCAATTGTCGTATATGGCGCCTCCCGTCGAGCGGAAAAAATAACTGAATCGCCCGCCGCCGTTACAGCTATTTTTAATGATGAACTCGAAAAAAGCTCACGCTCTGGGCAACTTGCCGCTTCGCTCGCCAGCAATGCCGGAGTAGATGTCCTGCGAAACGGAGCAAATGATTTCATCGTCAACACTCGCGGATTTAGCAGCGGACTTAACCGCCGAATACTCGTTTTGCAAGATGGACGCGACGTCGCTATGCCGCTTTTGGGCGCTTTGGAGTGGAATTCATTTTCACTTCCGCAAGAGGACTTCGAACGAATGGAACTCATCAAAGGTCCCGCCGCCTCGCTTTACGGAGCTAATGCCTTCAATGGCGTCCTTTTGCTCACCAGCTTTGCTCCACGCGACGTTTTAGGCACAAAAGTTTCCGTTTTGGCTGGCGATTACTCGACATTGAAAGCAGACGTGCGCCACGCCGGGGCTTTTGGCGATTTTTCCTATAAAATTAATTTTGGTCATTCCTCAATGCAAAACATGATTTCTCGCCGCGATTCTGCAAAATTTTTAGAATACCCTGGTCTGCCAATAGAAAAAAAAGTACTCTCAAAAGATGAAAAAACCGCATTTTCTACCTACGGAACTCTGCGAATAGACTACGGTTTGACTCCTCAGTCTGGCTTAACCACAGAATTCGGCTACTCTCGTTCGGGCAACGAAGCCTACGTTTTTGGCTTGGGGCGGACATTCGTTCGCGATGCCGAGCGCCCCTTTGCTCGGTTATCCTATAATTCGCAAAATATAAATTTCCACGCACACTACATGAGCCGCTTTACGCCACAAAATATGTGGCTGATGGTGCCAAACGCTCCGCTTCGCGATAATTCCAAAGATATTATGTTTGATTTTCAAAATAATTTTTCTATCCTCCCGACAATTAATTTCATTTGGGGCGTTACCGAGCAGCTGCAATACATTCGCACCTACGGCACAAGCATTCCCAACGACGTGGACGCTGATTTTACAGGCGTTTACTCGCAAGCCGAGTGGCAGGCGGCGCCTAAGCTAAAACTTGTCGGCTCGCTGCGGTTTGACTACGCCAGCATTCATCCAGCGTATTTTTCACCACGGGCGGCTATCGTTTATTCGCCTTGGGAAAATCATCAGTTTCGCTTCTCACTGAATAGCGCGTTCCAACGCCCAAATTATTCCGAACTTTACCGCCTAACGCCCGATGCGCCAGCTATTTCGCCCATTACTAAGCGACCGGTTAATTTCGCACAAATTACAAACGTTATAGCTGATTCAATTTCAGCTTTATCGGGAACGAAGCCTATACTGGATTTGAACTTGGACGCTATGCGCGCCAAAGCAATAGGAAATAAGGATTTGCAAGTGGAAAAAATTCTTTCTTATGAATTTGGCTACAAAGGCACTTACGGCAATAATTTATTTATTTCGATGGATTTTTATTATAATAAATTAAACGATTTTATTACTAATTTTTTGCCGCAGGTAAACACAAATATTAAAGCGTGGTCGCCCAATTTGCCAGACTCGCTCTCAGCTTACAGCTCGCTTGTGAAAAATATGGTTCTTGCTTCGCTCTCGCCGCGTGATGCTGCGCGGCTATCCGAATACGAGGGCGAGCCGGTTTTTGCTGTCTCTAACGCAAATGTGGGCAAAGTCGATGAATACGGCGTGGAAGTCGAATTGGTCTATCAGCCCATCGAAAGAATTTCTATAAAAACTGGCTACAGCTATTTTGGGTACAAAGTCATTGAAAATAAATCATCTCAGCCGCTTTTGCCTAATACCGCACCGCATCGCGCTAATATTTCTCTTGCTTACAGCAACCCTAAAAAGTACGACGCCGAGCTTGCCCTGCAATATTCGGACAGCTTTAAATGGCTTGCCGGCACTTACTTTGGCAAAGTTCCTGCTTACGCCGTTGTTAGTCTTAATTTCGGAATGAATATCACTCGCAATTTAACTTTGGGCATGAATATTTTTAATCTGTTCAACACAAAGCATTATCAAATCTTCGGCGGCACATATTTGCCTCGGCAAGCGACAGCCCGCCTCTCCTGGGAGTTTTAATAGCGAAAAGTTATCAGCTATCGGTGGTCGGTTTTCGGTGAAATAATGAAAATATCCAGATGTGGCTGCACCGATAAGGTAGTTTATTTGTGTTTGTGATAGTACTTTAAGGAAATATATAAAAATATTCGATTTTAAGAAGAAATCCTTCAAACCTCCTTTTAAAAAAGTGGGAAAGAAGAACCAAAAGAAATAACTTGTAAGTCATTGCAATGCAATCGTTTTTCCTCCCACTCTTGTAAGTGGGGCCCCTGGGGTGTTTAAAAAGAAGAGCTAAACTGTCCCTCATTCAAAATACGACAAAAACCCGGCTTTACCAACTAAACTCTAAATATATTTTTATATGTTTCTGCCTTTCACTGGCAACCGGCAACTGAAAACTAATTCCCCCAGACTTCTAAAATAAAAAAACAAACCAATCGTATTAACCAAGTAGTTAAATTATTTGGTTAAATAGTATGAATAAAATCGACAATCCCGAAAAAAGAATTATCGAGGCTGCCAAGCAAATTTTCTTGGAGAAAGGCTTCGACGGCGCACGTATGCAGGAAATAGCAGATGCCGCCAATATCAACAAAGCTATGGTGCATTATTATTTTCGCAGCAAAGATCAGCTGTTCAATAGCATATTTATGGATACTTTGAATAACAATATTCCTCCGGTTGATGATTTTGTAGATAGCAATATGAACTTCGAGCAAATTATATGTAAATTTGTCGATGTATATATTTCAACGATGATGAAAAATCCGATTGGGCCTATGTTTATATTGCACGAGCTTAATCGAAAATCCCAAAACCTAAAGCAAATTGCAGAAAATTTTATCAATAAAAAATATCAAAAGATTTTTATTTTATTGGAAAAGGAAATTAAATCGGGCAAATATCCGGATGTGGATATCAAAATGTTTTTTGCAAATTTAGTGTCCCTCTGCGTTTTTCCGTTTGTCGCCAAGCCTTTAATGCAAATAGCTTTAGGACTTACCGAAGATGAATATATTCAATTTTTAGAAGCTCGCAAAAAAGAGATTCCGAAAATTATGATTAATTATCTAAAAAATAATAGTACTGGTTGTTAATATTTTGAAAAATAATAATAAAAATATAAGGTTCGGTTTTATGAA
>JBBRJR010000051.1:0-12504 GCA_038218865.1 Kapaibacterium sp. (SeqCode)
TGATAGTACCACCAATCCAATTAATATTAGGAGCAAAGCCTAAAGCGCCCTCAAAATATGTACGTGGATCCCAAGTTATGTCGGTAGGCGTAGTTCCCGTATATGTAATGTTAATATTAAACATTACAGTACCGTTAGGGAAGTTAACGTCATTGAGCGTGCCGCTCATCCAACCTAAGTAAATAATTCCACGTCCCCAATTTACATTGGTTATCCAATCGACCTCGGGTGCCAATGGAGTGAAGTTAGTTAAACTTGCGCCAACCACAGAAATTTTAGTTGTATCGTAGGCGACGTATAAATCACCTACGGCTATTGCATTAGCGCCATTTAAACCCTGCAAAGTTACGGGTAAAGTTACTTGCGATCCTGATGTTACAGTCGCTGAACCTATCGTAATCGTAATTTGCTGAGCGTTTAAAGCAACACTAACGAAGAACATGCATAGAAACATGAATAACAGTTTCTTCATTTTATTAAACCTTTTATATCTTAAACAAAATTATTATTAATTAAAAAAATCAATTTCCTGATGGAGTAAAGCTGCCATCAACATCACCCGAGCTAAGCGAAAGAACATCTAATGTTGCGTTAGCATTATCAATAGTAACAGTTACAGGTAAATAAACAAATGCAGGAGCTGTCCAGTTAAATGTTAATAAACCTAATTTTCTACGAAGTTGCAAAGCATCAGAAGTATTAAGGGTTCCTACTGCAATATCTGCTGCTTTAAGTCTAAGTGCATTAAATGGTGTAACGCTTGTTGCGATTCCACCTAAATGTTGGCGAATTCTTAAAGCATCAACTGTAGTATGACCGCCGGGTACCTTCAAAGTTGTAATTGTCATAGTATAAGCGCCGTTTGGCAAGTTAGCAAAAGCATAATTTCCTGTTGCATCTGTTACTGCTGTGCCAACAACTGCGTTTGATGAATTTTTCAAAACGATTGTCATATTGTTCATTGCAACTGGAGTTGTTTTTGCATATTTAACTGTACCAGTCAAGCTATAGCCAGTTGCTACGGTCATTGTAGTAAAGCTGTTTGCAGCTGACCAAGTGCCTTCTTCTGCACCACGAAGAGCTTTTACTCTCCAATAGTACATCGTTGAGCCTGTTAAGCCAGTAGCTGAAGTAGTTGTGCCAGTTACTGTTTCGTCTTTTATTGTTGTTGCAAAAGTGTTGTCTGTAGAAACTTGAACTTTATAGCCAGTTGCTGTTGCAACGCTTTGCCAAGTAAAAGTCGGGGACAAAGCTACGTCAGTTACTAAATCAGCAGGTGTTGTAAGTGTTGGTACGCCCAAAATTTGACCGACCATAGAATCATACATGAAAACCATGTCAGCGGAAAATGTTGTAGCGCAAGCACCCATCGGAGGAACGCCAAGCGAAGGAATGCCATCAGTATTGCAAACCATAGAAATAACTGGTACTTCCATTTGCATTAAGCTATCCCACATCATGTAGGAAAGTGTTTCGCCTGGAGCAAAGCCCTCTTTGATAGTTGTAGTTATTGCGTCATCTTCCCATGCAGGAAGCATGTCGTTGCCGGCATTGTTCGCGCCGACCCAAACAATATAGCCAGCGCATTTGCGAACGGTGCCATCCATAAAGAAAACGCCGATAGCATCGCCTGAAGCCATTGCGCGACCATTAATAGTGTAAACGCCGCCGTTAGCGACTGGTTTTAATATAATCGTACCATAGCTGGCACTTGCCGTGGAATAATTCCACGAAGGCGTGGGATTAGGTTGCAAAGGTTGTGCAGACAAATCTACAAAACCGATGAGCAACATAATTGAAAAAAATACTATAGAGAAACGCTTCATAATAAAGCTCCTATATGTTTTTGAAAAAGACAATTAATTGTTTTCTTATTCTAAATTATTTATTATTTTTCTACTACGATTAATATCAATGATTTACAATACGCAGAGCCACCCAATGTACGGCTCCAACCTTGCAAATTTCCTCTTTCTCTTCTGTGCAATATATAATGTTCTATTCCTCCAAAGATAATCTGTAAAACAAATATAACAAAATATTGGTTTAAAAAAAAAAAAAAATGAAATAATCAAAATAAAATTTGCATTAATAAATATAAAACACTATCAATGCCTCTAATAACTATCATTTTCCTTTCGACGTACATAATATATAAAATGTTTTATATTTCTAAATATATTTTCATGTTTTTATTATTTAACTGTTTTTGATGCCTTTTTTTAACATTAATTTAACAGTCTGAAAAAATGTGTTCGGGGCTTTGACTTCGCTTGAGCCACCGAAAAAGGCTGTAGGCGTTAGGCATTGGCCGTTAGCAATGGCAAAACTGGCTTCAGGCGTCAGGATTTAGGCAGTAGAAAAGGCAACAAACGCAGATTTTCTTTTGTAGGGATACGGCATGCCGTGTCCTTGCTGCTCTGCTTCCATACTCCGTAGGAGTAATATTATAGTAACAAAAGACGGCTTTAACGCTATTCTTTAACCTTTCATCGAAAACCGCTAACCTGCTTCCTGCACCAAGATGTGCCGCACCTCGAAGGTGAGGCAAATCTGTATCAGTCCTGCCTTTCACCGAAAAGCGACAACTAAGAACCTCTCCCCGACCCTCTCCAATGAAGAGAAAGAAAGAACCCGAAACATGAGTTTCGTAAGCTGTTAAATTGCTGACCTCTCGGGGCAGCCTCGTCTTGGTCGCAAGTTAGCAATTGCCAGTTTTCGGCAAAAAGCAATTCATCCGATGACTTGAAGTCATCGGATGAATAAAGAAAAAAGAAGAGGGGGCAGCCGTTTGCTACTAACATTGCGCCCCTACGGAGTTACAACCGCAAACCTTCTTCCCTAACGCCTAAAGCCTCACAGCCTCTACTCAAATGCAGGCAAGCCAGTAATGTCTTGCCCTAATATCAATGTATGTATTTCGTGCGTGCCTTCGTAAGTTTTGACTGACTCTAAGTTGGCGGCGTGTCGCATAACGGGATATTCATTCAATATGCCGTTAGCTCCGTGTATTTCGCGGGCGAGGCGGCTGCAATGCAAAGCAATTTCGACGTTATTACGTTTGGCAAAAGAAATTTGCTCGGGGCGGGCTTTGCCAGCATCCATCAGCCTGCCCAAGCGGAAGCAAACGAGTTGGGCTTTTGTGATTTCGGTCAGCATCCAAACGAGTTTTTCTTGCGTAAGCTGGAACTGTGCAATTGGCTTACCGAATTGAATGCGGGATTTGGCATATTCGAGCGATGAATCGTAAACGCTCATAGCCGCTCCGATTGCGCCCCAAGCTATGCCGTAGCGAGCTTGATTTAGACACGACAGTGGTCCTTTCAAGCCTTCTATGCTTAATATATTAGCCTCTGGCACGAATACATCTTCAAAAATTAATTCGGAAGTAACTGAAGCTCGCAAGGAATGCTTGCCTTTCATCTCGGGTGCGGAAAATCCTTTTGTGCCTTTTTCGACGAGGAAACCGCGAATCGTGCCATCGAGCTTAGCCCAAACGACGGCTATATCGGCGACTGTGCCGTTTGTTATCCACATTTTTGCGCCGTTGAGGAGATAGCCACCTTCTACTTTTTTAGCATTTGTGAGCATGCCGGAAGGATTCGAGCCGTAGTCAGGCTCGGTAAGCCCGAAGCAGCCAATAGATTCGCCACGAGCCAAGCGTGGCAGCCATTTTTGTTTATTTTCCTCGCTTGCGTATTTACTTATGGGATAAATTACGAGCGAATTTTGGACGGATGCGAAAGAACGAATAGCTGAATCGCCGCGCTCCAGCTCTTGCATCGCAAGTCCATAGAGTGTGTAGTGTGCGCCTGAGCCGCCGTATTTTTCGTCAAGAGTAATGCCAAAAATTCCGAGTTCGGCGAGTTTCGCGGTAATTTCTTGTGGATAAGTGCCAGCTTCAAAATGCTTTTCGATGACTGGCAAAATTTCGTCGCTTACGAATTTTCGTATAGCGTCGCGTGTCATAAGTTCTTCATCGCTCAAAAGCTCGTCTATATTATAGTAATCTGTGCCGCTGAAAGTCATATAAATCTCCAAATTTTTAAGTATTTATGTTGTATTTCAAAAAAATTCTTTTAAAAGTAAATAAAATTGTTTAATTTTGTATGTCTCCAAAGAGATGGGCTTCAAAGAAAAAGCCCATTTTTTATATTGTGTTTTTGAGAATATCAAAATTGTTCAGATAAACACTGATTATAAGAGAAAATATTTTAGAATTTATAAAAAAATAATAAAAGCAAAAAAATGGCGAGACGTAAATCAAAGCATAAGATAGACAAAAAGACTATCATCGATGCCTTCGGCGAAATGGCAAAGTCCAAAAACATTGACAGAGACTTGCTCCAAGGCATTGTCGAAGAAACACTTTCTATGATTGTACGCAAAAAGTACGGAATGGAAGCGAATTTCGAGATTATTGTCAATATGGAAAAGGGCGACGTCGAAATTTACTTGATGCGCGAGATAGTCGATGTGGTCGAATGCGAGGACATTCAAATATCGCTAGAGGAAGCCTCTATGTACAGCGATGAAGCTCTCGAAATCGGCGATGAATTCATCGAGGAAATAACGCTCGATAACATAGCAGACAGTTTCGGACGCCGTTTGATTTCTCTTGCCTCGCAAAATTTGAACCAGCGTATCCGCGAAATCGAAAAGGATAATATTTACAATGAATACGCCGGAAAAGCAGGCGACATCATCGTTGGCGAGATTTATCAAGTGCGTCGGCACGATTTACTTATCATGCACAATCGCATAGAAATGCGTTTGCCTCGCGAGGAGCAAATCCCGAACGAGCCTTACAGATACAAAAAGAATCAGACAATCAAAGCTATTATAAAAGAAGTTAAACGCTCCGGCGCCGGTGGTCAACCGGAAATCGTTTTGTCGAGAGCGAGTGATGAGTTTTTGGCTCGTCTTTTCGAGATAGAAATTCCAGAGATTTACGACGGCATAATCCAAATTAAAGCAATAGCACGCGATCCGGGCGAACGCAGCAAAGTAGCCGTTATTTCTTTCGACGACAGGGTCGATCCAGTCGGCGCTTGCGTTGGCATGAAAGGCATACGTATCCACTCTATCGTGCGTGAGTTGAACAACGAAAACATAGATTTAATCGAGTATTCGGAAAATCCGCAGGTGTTTATCATGCGTTCACTTTCGCCAGCGAAAGTATTAGATTTACAAATCTCGCACGAAACTCGTACGGCGACCGTCCTTGTTTCTGACGACCAAGTTCCTTTGGCAATTGGCAAAAGCGGGCAAAATGTTCGCTTGGCAAGCAAGCTGACCGGCTACGCTATTCAATTGGTAAAAGAAGGCGGCGAAGACATAGATTTAGTCGAATTTGCACAAGAATTTGGCGAGACTTTGCTTGAAAAATTAAAAGCAATGGGCATCAATACTGCTCGTGAATTCCTTGATTTTGAAGTAGATAAATTACTTGAACTCGAAGAAATGAACGAAATGACTTTGCTCGAATTCAGGAAAATCATGTTGCAAGAATTCGATGAAAAAGAAAAACAGGAAATTTTAGATAAATTAGCGGCTGCCACGGAAGTACCCAACGGCATTCCGGTTTTGGACGAAAGTAATTAAATTTCGCGAAACAAAGAATTTTAAATGTTGAATAATATACGGTTTATATGGCTGAAGGCAATAAAATAAGATTGATTAAAATTGCTTCCGAAATCAATATCGGCAGGGAAACTATTGTCGAATATCTCAAAAGCAAAGGTCACGAAATTGACAACAAACCCACGGCAACTCTTTCGGAAGAGATGATCGAAATCGTTTACGATAAGTTTAAACGAGAAAAGAAAGCTGCCGAAAAGCAAAGAGAAAAAATTCAGAAGCACAAGGAAATCCGCAAGCAAGCTGAACCAAAATCTCACAGAGAAGATGAGGACGAAACTAGTTCGCACATTGCCGAGGAAGCTCACCACGAGCCACATAAAAAAGCCGTTTTTTCAGAGCCGCTCGTTATGCGCGACTCGGCCCAAGAAGCTATCGAAGCTGAGCAAAAGGCAGCCTTGCCGGAAGCTCCGATTTTGCATGAAGAAAAACTTGCGCCAAAGGTAGAAACACCTAAAGAAGACGCACCAATTCCGCAAAAGAAAGATGCACCTGCTGTGCCAAAAGAAATTGAGCAAAAGCTGGAGGCGGCTCCTATGCAGCATGAGGATGAAAAATCCCGCCCTGCTACTCAAACTGAGACTCCGCATATTCCCGTGGAAAAAGATTTGCCTTTGACTGAAAAAGCCGTTGTGCCAAGCGAAGTCCCTGCAATGGCTCATCAAGATGCTGCCGAAAAAATGCCGGTAAAAAAAGCCGAGCCACAGGTTAACGAAGTTAAGACGGAACAACCAAAAGACACTCGTCCGCCGGCAGAAAACCGTAAATCTGTTGATGAGCCAGTTAGAGATAATCGGCAATCGCAGCCCCAAAAACCGCAGGACAACAAGCAAGGCGGGCAGCAAGGTCAAGCAAGAGGACCAAGACCGCAACAAGGCGGAGAAAAATCTGAAATTGATAGTTCTTTCAGCAGCCAACGCGATAATTTACAGCATCAATTAGATACAAATGCTCAAGACCAAGATGCTCGCCGTGAGAAAGATTCACGTCGTCGTCGCAAAAAGAAAAAATTGATTGAAGTCGTTGAGCAAGGTCAAATGCCAAAGCTAAGCGGGCTTAAAATACTCGGTAAAATTGACATTACTAAAGACCGCGCACCACAGCCGGATCGTTCACGTACTTTCAAAAAGAAATTTACGCCTAAATTGCCCGGTGATGCTGGAACAGCTCAAACTGATGATTCCGATAAGTCGCTGTTTAAAAAGAAACCTAAGGTTAAGGACGCCGCTCCTGTTTTTGGCGAAGATAAGCCAAAATTCAAGGATAAAAAAGAGAATTTAAAACGTAAGAAAAAGAAAAAATCAATACGCGAGTCCATCAGCCAAGAGGACGTCGATAAAGCTATTCGCGATACTTACGCTGGTATGGAATTCCACGGCAGCAATAATCGCTCAAAAATTCGTCAGAAAAAGAAGACCGAGCGAGAGGAAAAAGAAACTCGCCAAAGCGAGGAGCGCGAGCGCGAAAGCCATATATTACGATTGACTGAATTCGTAACTACAAGCGATTTGGCAAATTTGATGAGTAAACCGGCTAATGAGATTATACTGAAATGTATGAGCTTAGGGCTTATGGTTACCATTAATCAGCGGCTCGACAAAGATACAATTATTCTTATAGCAGATGATTATGATTTCGACGTGGAATTTATCGATCAGCAAAGTGTTATTATTTTGCCAGATGAAGTTGAAGCCGATGAAAACCTTCAACCTCGTTCGGCGATTGTAACAATTATGGGACACGTAGATCACGGTAAAACTTCACTTTTGGATTATATCCGCCATTCAAACGTAGTGGCAGGCGAAGCTGGCGGCATTACGCAGCATATCGGCGCTTATAAAGTGAAAATGCCCAACGACAAATCCATTACATTTTTGGATACGCCGGGTCACGAAGCCTTTACGGCTATGCGTGCACGCGGAGCCCAAGTAACGGATATAGTTATTTTGGTCGTAGCTGCCGACGATAGCGTTATGCCTCAAACAATTGAGGCTATCAGCCACGCTAAAGCTGCTAATGTGCCTATAGTCGTAGCTATTAATAAAATTGACAAGGTCGATTCTAATCCTGATAGAATCAAACAACAACTTTCCGACCACGGCGTTCTAATAGAAGAGTGGGGTGGCAAGTACCAAAACGTTGAAATATCTGCAAAAAAAGGTCTTAATATAGATTTGCTTTTGGAAAAAATATTACTCGAAGCCGATTTGCTCAATTTGAAGGCGAACCCCGACAGATACGCTCGCGGCGTAGTAATAGAATCCAATATGAGCAAGGGTTTAGGCTCGGTCGCTACAGTTATCGTACAAAAAGGAACCCTCCAAATAGGCGACTGCTTCGTAGCAGGTGTTCACTTCGGTAAGGTTCGCGCAATGCACGATGAGCGTGGACATAAGCTGGATTCAGTCGGACCGTCCTCACCTGTACGCGTTGTAGGGTTTGATGGGCTACCAGAAGCCGGCGATTCATTCTTCATCGTTGAAAATGAAGTAGAAGCACGGAATATATCTAACGAACGCAAGCAGCTAAAACGCGAACAAGAACTGCGTCAAGTACACCACGTTACGCTGGATGAAATTTCAGCACAGATAAAAATCGGCGGCGTGCAAGATTTGAACCTTATAATCAAGGGCGACGTAGGCGGCTCAGTCGAAGCTATCTCGGATTCACTTTTGAAACTCTCGACAGAAGAAGTACGCGTCAATATCCTGCACAAGGGCGTTGGTCCTATTTCTGAATCAGATATAATGCTTGCAGCAGCCTCAGGCGCTGTCGTAATCGGCTTTAATGTCGCTCCGTCAGTCGTAGCTCGCCGCTTAGCAGATAACGAAAAAATCGACGTAAGGCTTTACAGCATTATTTACGATTGTATCAACGAAGTACATTTAGCTCTCGAAGGTTTACTCAAACCAGACATCAAAGAGGAAATTACCTCCGAAGTCGAAGTACGCAGAATATTTAAAATCAGCCGATTGGGCGCGATTGCAGGCTGCTATGTCCTTTCGGGAAAAATATTCCGCAACGATAAAGTAAGACTTTTGCGAGACGGACTGCCGATTTTCACTGGATCAATATCTTCCTTGAAACGCGGTAAAGACGACATGCGCGAGGTCGATACTTCTTATGAATGCGGCATTCAGCTTGATGGATTCAATGAATTGCAGGAAAATGATATAATTCAAGGTTTTAAATTAGTTGAAGTTCGTCGTTCATTATAATTTTTCACAAATAATTACTTATATATATGTCATTAAGAGCAGAAAAAGTAGCAAGTGTTATCAAACGGGCATTATCAATGCCCGTTTCCGAGCTTGCGCGTGAAAATTCAGCAGGGATAGCTACTGTTACTGCCGTCAGGTGCTCGCCTGACCTGACGTTAGCCAAAATTTATATAAGCGTTTTCGGCAACAATTTTCCCCCGGCTCGTTTTATTACCCTTTTGGAAAACCATAAATACGAATTGCGGAAATTAGTCGGCAGATCTGTCAGATTAAGGCAAACTCCTGATATTAGGTTTTTCCTTGATGATACGTTAGATCAAATCGAACATATACAAAAAATTATAGACAAGGCAAAAAAAGAAGACGACGCACTCAAAAGCGATTTATAATCCTAAATAGACACGAGGCCCTCGTAAATGGTTTTATCCAAATCAAATATCATTTTATTTGAAGACTGGCTCCAAGAGGCTCGCTCGAGCGGAGGAACGCTGCTCGTGGACAAAGACCTCTCGTGGACTTCATTCGATGTCGTCGCAAAGCTACGCAATCAATTCCATGTAAAAAAAATAGGACATGCCGGCACACTCGATCCCCTCGCAACCGGTTTGCTTATTCTTTGCTTGGGCAAAGACACCAAAACGATTGAATCCTATCAAAATATGAGCAAAGAATATATTGCCGAAATAAAGCTCGGAGCAACCACTGCGACCGATGACTCAGAAGGTGAAGAACAGAATATCACAGACTCAAGACATTTGACAAAAGAAAATATTGAAATAGCAATAGCGGCATTTGTCGGGAAAATCGAGCAAATACCGCCGATATTTTCTGCAAAAAAAGTAAACGGCAAACGTGCCTATAAACTCGCTCGGGAAAATAAAGAAGTAGAGCTAACTGCCTCGCTCGTTGAAATTTATTCGATAGATATTTTGGAAATAAATTTGCCGATAGTAAAAATAAAAGTTGCCTGCTCGAAAGGAACCTATATTCGCTCGCTTGCTCGAGATATTGGACAAAAGCTTGGCGTTGGCGGCTATTTGTCATCGCTTCGGCGCACACGCATCGGTGAATTTTCTGCTGAAGATGCTTTTAAAGTACCTGAAATAATTAGCATGATTAATAATATTTAAGTCTAAAGAAAATGAATATATATAAAGATTTCGACGAAATAGAATTTAATCCAGATAGCGTGATAACGCTTGGCACGTTTGATGGCGTACACAAAGGTCATCGTAAACTTATTTCTCGTTTGGAGGAAATCGCACAAACTGAGAATTTGAGGCCCGTGGTAATCACAATTGACCCACACCCGCAAATTGTCTTGCAAACTGCCGCTAGACCAAAAATTCAGCTTTTGACAAGCATCAAAGAACGCATTGAGCTTTTCGATAAATACGGCGTCGAGCATCTTTTGATTATTCCGTTTTCTTATCAATTTTCGCAAACACCGCCGGAAATATTCGTCAAAGATTATCTGGTAAACTGCATTGGCGTTAAAAAGTTTCTCGTAGGGCATGATCATTCATTTGGTAAAAACCGAGCCGGAAATACAGATTTAATCCGTTCTCTGGCTGAGCATAATAATTTTGAGATAGAAAAAGTCGAGCCTTATATAGAAAACGGCGTGATTGTTTCAAGTTCCAAAATTCGCCACTTACTGCTCGAAACAGGCGTAGCAGCAGCCAACCAATTTTTGGGGTATCCCTATATGGTGCGCGGTACAGTCGTTCACGGCAATGGTCGCGGCAGCACGATAGGCTACCCTACGGCAAACATACGCCCGCCGGACATTTATAAACTTTTGCCGGGCAATGGCGTCTATCTTGTTTCGACAGTTTATCAAGGAAATAAATACTTCGGTATGGCTAACGTAGGCTTAAGACCTACTTTGACCAACGACATAAAGCCTACATTGGAAGTGAATATATTTGATTTTGACGAGGATATTTACAACACGAAGCTCTCGCTATATTTTCATAAATTTATCCGTGAAGAGAAAAAATTCAGACATCAAGAAGCATTAGTCCACCAAATAGAGTTGGACGAAAGACAATGCCGAGATTTGATGGAAGAGTATTAGGCAGCAGGTGGCTGAAGAAAGGCGTTAGGCGTTGGGGAAGAGAGGTAGGGACACGGCATGCCGTGTCTATATTCGGTTTCATTGCAGAGACACGGTGCAATTTGTTTCACCCTGCACAAATAAATAAACACCATCCACCCTTAGGGGCGAACCTATGTGTTCGCCCAATAATATTGACATATTCGATGATTTCAGTAGGGGCGAACGGCGTTCGCCCAAAAACCTGTTTGCACATTGATTACCGTAGGGGCGTATCTCAAACCCGCCCTTAGCCTTTACTCAACCTATGGCTGCCAGTCATCGGTTGAGTTGCTTTTCACCGACCAATAACAACCGAAAACATAGATGTGGCACACCTTCGAGGTGTGCCACATCTGCACCCATTCTGCCTTTCACTGGCAACTGATAACCGACAACTGACAACTTTCTTCCATGCCGCCAACAAATTGAGGCTGCCCCGATAAGGTATATTTTTAGGTTTTATACATAACATTTTTGTTAAATGAACAATAAAACGGCAAACATAATATGAACATCCCTGATTGTCATTAATATATGGCTTATCAAACCGCCCCCAAAAAATTTAGGCGTACGGCGTTTACCACTTCAAGCTTAGCCGTACGCTGAGGCACGGCATGCCGTGCCCCTACAACCACCAACATCTTATTCTTCCCTTAGCGTACAGCCCTACTCCATTCTTCCCTGCCTTTCACCGATAACCGACTACTGATAACTGACAACATCTTTCCTATAGCCCACCGCCCAATGCCTTTCTTCACCGATAACTGACAACTGGCAACTGACAACTTTTTCCCCTAACGCCCAATGCCTAAAACCTAACACCTACAGATACAATTTTTCACGATTTTTTTCGACGTTATATAATTATATATTTCAATCTTAGGTAAACATTAATGGAAGAAAAGCGTAATGACCAAGAGCTTCGCCGGCTCGAAGAACTTGAACTGCTCGAGCAAGCGGGGATAAATCCATATCCGTATTCATTTGACAAATCTCACACTGCAAAATTTATTGTCGATAACTATTCCGACACGGCGCCCGAAACTTTAAGCCAAGTTAGCGTCGCAGGACGCATCTCGGCAATTCGGCGTATGGGCAAAGCGAGCTTTTTCCAAATAGTGGACGAGACGGGAAAAATCCAAATTTACATGAAAAAAGACGATATTCCCGATTTTTACGAGCATACAAAATTGCTGGATATTGGCGATATTATCGGTATCGAGGGCTATGCTTTCCGAACAAGAACTGGCGAAATTTCCATCCACTCTCGCGAAATCACTGTATTATCCAAATGCTTACGGTCATTGCCCGTTGTCAAGGAGGAAATCGATGAACAAGGAAATAAAGTTGTTTACGACGCCTTCCAAGACAAAGAGTTGCGCTACCGCCGCCGCTATGTCGATTTAATTGTCAATCCAAATATCAAAGATACATTCGTCAAGCGCTCGAAAATTATTTCTTTCATTCGCCATTATTTCGAAGAGCGAAACTGGCTTGAAGTCGATACTCCTGTTTTGCAAACGATTTACGGCGGCGCTAGCG
>JBBRJR010000052.1:0-12464 GCA_038218865.1 Kapaibacterium sp. (SeqCode)
CCACTGCAAAAAGAAACAGCTAATCGAAATGAATCAGCGAATAAAGTAGAAGTAAAAAAAGAAGTCATAACGCCGGCTAAGCAAATTGACAAGCCGAAGGCAACACAAAAGCCAAAAGCAATCAATAAGCCGAAAGAAGTGTATATTGAAAAAAATATACCGATAAAGCCAATTACGGATAAACCCGAAATTGCAGTAAATGAAATAAAACAGCCTTCCGCTTCGTCCATTACTTGGGGCGAAAAGGAAATCTATACAGTACAAATTTATTCCTCGCCATCGCTTGAAGACGCTGAGCAATGGATGAGAAGACTAAAAGACAAACAAATTGAGGGAGCTTACCTCTCTCCGCAAAAAATTAGAGAGCAGACATGGTACCGCGTGCGTTTCGGTAATTACAACACTCGCGAGGAAGCAAGGGCTGCAGCAGCAAAATATGGCTATTATCAATCATGGGTCGATCGCATCAAATAGTTTTGGGGGGCATTTATAATTATGTATCGAGCTTCTTATATAGAGGATAAGCAATCTTTCGAATTTAACTTCCCTTGGCACGCTAATACTGCCAAAGGATTGGCTATCGGGGTCCCAATTACATTGTTTTTGGTTTTATTGTTAAATCTAATAAGCGATGCACAACCAGATGCTCGTTTCACAAAAATTAATACCGTCCCGCTTGAACTTTTGAGTTTTGGTTATGGCGATGGCACTGGACTCAGCAAAGGCAACCTCTCCCGCGAGGGCGCCGCTCACAAAGGCAAGGCTCCGCAAAGCGAACTTCATGACGCTGAAATTGCAACAAAAACTGCAAAGAGCAATACTGTTGCTTCCAACGATATTAATGAATCTTCTAACCTTGTTGCCAAAAAAGAATTATCAGCAGAGGAGAACTTGGACCCCACTTCACAAGGCTCGAGCAGCAAAAATATCGGTACAAAAGACGGTGATGAATTTGGGTCCGGCTTAGGCTCGCGAGGCAGTGGACCGGGCAAAGGCGAAGGCTTTGGAGATATAGATTGGGGAGGCGGCGGAAATCGGATAGTAATATCGAAAAGAATACCAACTTTCCCGCCGGGAGTAAACACTTCTGCACAAATAAAAATTCGCTTCACTGTTCGCTCCGACGGGACTATAAGCTCAATGATTCCTTTGCAAAAGGCTGACCCACGGCTCGAAAAAGCCGCTATGGATGCCTTGCGCCAGTGGAGATTCAATCCCCTTAAAGATGACGTAGAAATGGTTGGCATTATCCCGTTTACTTTCAGGTTAAGATAAAGCAAAATTCTTTTCTTTATAATAACATACTTTAGGTTGATTTAGCCTTTTACCATCTTTTCAATAAATGATTTGCAAAAAATGGGCAGATCCTCAGGATTGCGAGATGTTATTAATTGACCATCGATGACTACGTTTTGATCTATCCAATAAGCACCGGCATTTACCAAGTCATCTTTAATTGAATAAAAGCTGGTAACCGTACGGTTTTTTAATATATTTGCTGATGCTAAAAGCCAAGGTCCGTGGCAAATTGCAGCAATTACTTTCCCTTGCTCATGTATTCTTCTAACGAAATCCACCATTGCCGGCTCGCGTCTCATGTAGTCAGGTGCGTATCCTCCTGGAATAATAAGTGCGTCGAATTGATCAGGCTTTACGTGATCTATAGAAACATCAGCAGTTGCCTTAATGCCATGCTTGCCAGCAAATGAATCAACTGTCGCACCAATTGTTGTAACGTCCGCCATAGCTTCTTTCATTCTAAGATAAGGATACCAATATTCTATTTCTTCATACATTTCGGCTATAAAAATAGCTATTCTTTTATTTTCCATTAACATATTTTTCTCCAAATATTTAATTTGATTAATTAATCATTTTTCATTTAGACTATCATCTTTCAGTATTATTGTATCTAATATTACAATATTTATATACATTATTAATTATTAAAATTTATTTAAATATCATATTTTTTTAAATTTTAAAATTACAATCAAATTATCTTATATTAGATTAAAGGTCTATTGATTTAATAATAATTGCAGTTTAGTCAAGGCTGTCTCATTAGAAAAGGCATTATAAAAACATGTATTATTTAAACATTTTTCTTATCGCGTAGCGATTTAATTATGGTAATACTTAAAAATCAAAAAGACATTTATCGCATAGCGATTATATATAACTCATACGGAGTAAGCAGCTTGCTTTCTTTTTGTTTGTTACCATTATATAATCACTACGCGATATAGATAAATTCAGTTTCAGCTGGTTATCGCTAAGTAATCGAATTAAAATTATTAGACAGCCATAAGTGAAATGAACGCAATCAGCAGTTTGTGAATATCTAAAGACTATTAATATTAAACAAAATAATGCAATAATTATTATTTATGTATAACAATCATTGCATTATAAATTTAATATTTTTATTTAGTATTAATTAAATATATAGGGTCTGCCCTACTGATAATTAATCCAAATCATCTTTGGAGGCTGATTTGCGTTTATGGGGATCGAGTTCCATCTTGCGCATTCTTACAGATTCAGGCGTTATTTCCACTACTTCGTCTTCTGCGATGAATTCAATTGCTTGGTCTAACGATAATTTTCTTGGAGGGCGGAGCGTTACCGTGGCGTCTGAGCCGGAAGCACGCATATTTGTTAATTTCTTCTCTTTGGTAATGTTTACGGTCAAATCGCCTGTTTTGTTCCTCTCTCCGATTATCATTCCGCTATAAACCTTAGTGCTGACATCAATGAAAAGCTCGCCGCGGTCTTCCATAGCAAAGCTGGCGTAGCCAGTGGATTTGCCTGCTCTATCGGCAACGAGAACTCCCGTTGTGCGCTGCGGAATATTACCAAACCAAGTGTCATAGCCTTCTAAAAGCGTATTCATAACGCCAGCGCCTTTTGTGTCAGTCATAAAATTACTACGGAAGCCGATTAACCCGCGAGATGGAATGATAAATTCCATATTTACGCGTCCAGAGCCGTTGTTTATTAGATTTTGCATAATTCCTTTTCTGCCGGAGAGCTTTTCAGTAACTATACCGACGTGTTCCTCAGGAATATCCAAATATACTCTTTCGATTGGTTCTAATGTTTTGCCGTTTTCTTGTTTGGTGATAACGCTTGGGCGTGAGACCATGAACTCAAATCCTTCGCGGCGCATCGTTTCGATAAGTATCGCCATTTGCAGCTCGCCACGTCCTTTTACTTCAAAAGCGTCGGCTCTATCTGCAATCGGCTCAACTTCAAGTGATACGTTCCGTAAGGTTTCTTTTTCTAAACGAGCTTTTAGGTGGCGCGTTGTGAGGAATTTGCCTTCGGTGCCGGCAAATGGACTGTTGTTGATATAAAAGACCATTGTAACTGTCGGTGCATCGACGGATATACGCGGCATCGGATTCGGGTTTTCATTGTCAGAAATTGTATCGCCGATTGCAAGTCCATCTATGCCTGCTACTGCTATAATATCGCCAGCAAAAACCTTATCAACCATTTTCTTTTTCAAGCCCTCGAACGTATAGAGTGCCGAGAATTTTTGATTGGTCTTAATTCCATCAGCAGAGCAAACGGCATATTGTTTATTCATTTCGAGTGTACCGTTTTCGAGGCGTCCGATTGCAATTTGTCCAACGTAGGAATCATAATCCAAATTTGTTATCAAAAACTGCGGAATTTTTGCGTCGTCGGACAAGGGACCCGGTGTAGAATTAACGATTGTATCGAAAAGAGGCTTGAAATCAGTAGAATCGTCTCCTAAATTATAATAAGCAAGTCCGTTTTTGCCGACTGTATATAGGATTTTAAAATCAATCTGTTCTTCGTTAGAGCCTAAATCAATAAATAAATCATATATTTCATTAATCACTTCTTGGATACGTGCGTCTGGTCTATCGATTTTATTGATTATCACGATGATTGGTAATTCTTTGGCTAATGCTTTTTTGACTACAAAACGCGTTTGTGGCAATGGACCTTCGCTTGCGTCCACCAAGAGGATGGCTGCATCGACTAAGTTTAAGCTTCGCTCGACTTCGCCACCAAAATCGGCGTGGCCAGGTGTATCTACTATATTAATTTTGATGTCGTGGTACCAAATGGCAGTATTTTTTGCCATAATAGTAATTCCGCGCTCCCGCTCCAAATCCATTGAGTCCATAACTCGTTCTTCAACGAATTGATTTGAGCGGAAAGTACCGCTTTGTGCAAGCATTCCATCTACTAAAGTTGTCTTGCCGTGATCTACGTGTGCAATAATTGCAATGTTTCTTATATTTTCTTTACGCATTTTGTGTATTTTTGTAACTGTAATAAATTTGAAAAAGCAAAAATACGAATAAAAAACGAATATTTTGCTACGTAAAGACAGTTTTTTAATTTAAGCTTGTGAAAATGAATATACTTTATGTCATGTACCGATTCCCCTATCCTTTGGATAGAGGCGACAAACTAAGGGCTTTTAACCAAATAAAATTTCTTTCGAAATCGAATAAAATTTTTCTTTGTTCGATAACAAATGACTTTGTAACTGAAGCCGAAATAAATATTTTGAAACAATATTGCGAAAATATTTTTATTTTTTCTATACCCCAAAGCAAAATTTATATTAACTTTTTGAAAAATTTAATACTTCAAAAACCTATACAAAACGCTTATGTTTTCGACAAAAATATTGATAAAAAAATAAATGAAATAATCACCGATAAAAACATAGACCACGCTATTTCGCTTATGGTGAGGCCCGCTGATTACCTTGCTAATAAAAAAATAAAAACAACATTGGATTATCAGGATACTTTATCTATCGGTTTCAAGCGGCGCAGTGAATCCTTAGGTTTCTTCAAAAAAATTGTATATAAGCTCGAAGCCTTACTTTTAAAGAAATATGAGCATGATTTATTTGATAAATTTGACAATAAAATAATCATAACCGACGAGGACAGAACGCTTTTCCCTCATCCGGAGCGGGAAAATATTCAAATTGTCGGCAATGGAATTGATTTGGACTATTTCACACCAAAATCTTTGGAAAAAACATACGATTTAATTTTTGTGGGCAATATGAGTTATGAGCCAAACATTGTAAGCATGCACTATTTGGTAAATAATATTTTTCCGCTTATCAAAAAAGAAATGCCGCAAGTAAAATTATTAATCGCAGGCGCTGATCCAGTTGAAAGCGTTAAAAAATTGGCGAGCGATGATATAGTTGTTTCAGGAAGAATAGATGACATACGCCAAGCTTACGATAGCGGCAAAATCTTCATAGCGCCAATGCAATTAGGGACAGGTTTACAAAATAAACTGCTCGAAGCAATGGCTATGTGCTTGCCCGTAATTACGTCTGAGCTATGCAATAAAGCGTTGGGCGGCACCGAAGGCAAGCATTTGCTTATAGGGCGGTCTGACAAAGAATATGTCGATTATTGCATAGAATTATTAACTAATCCCGCAAAAGCAGAAAAATTAGCTCATGAGGCATATATTTTTGTAAAGGAAAACTTCAGCTGGGAAGCCATAAATGCGGAACTTGAGAGAATAATTTCAAAATAAGACTTAAAGTTTTGCGGCGATAAGACCTTGGAAAATGAAATCGAGAGCCATAAGCAAAAGGAAAATTCCATAATATAATTTTATCTTTTTTGCGGGCAAACTGATAGTGATTTTTGCTCCAAAAATTGCGCCAACAACTATTCCCGCTGCCATAAATGCAGCGTATTCCAAAGATAAATGCCCGTTTTGGCTGTAAACAATAACGCCCGGCAAGCCAACTGGCAAAAGCAAGGAGCCGAGCGAAGTTCCGATAGCTTTTTTGGGATTAAATTTCAGGACTGCCATCAAAAATGGCGTTATTACAATTCCCCCGCCTATGCCAAACATGCCGGACAAAACGCCGGCAAATATTCCGAATAAAAATAAAATCAGAAAATTTTCTTTGGCTATTTCATCCGTAACAGCCTCCGGTTTTGGCTTTCGGATTTTCATTAGTTCTAATGGTGCGATGAACACCCAACTGACATATAGCAAAAAGGCACCGTAAGCCTGCTTCATTAACATATTAGGTAGGTAAAGGGCTAATTCCGCCCCAAAGTAAACACCGCCCAATAAACCTGCTGCAATTATAGCAGAAGTTTTTATATTCAAATATCCTGCTCGATAATACTGAATACATGCAAAAATGCCCACAGGCAAAAGCAATGCCGCGAGCGATGTACCGCTAGCCATAGTTATCGAAAAGCCGGCGAAGATAATCAGAGCAGGCACGATTACCACCCCGCCGCCTATGCCAAACATTCCAGAAAGCACGCCGGCTACAACGCCGATGATGAGTGCAATTACAGTTGTATCCATTAATATTCTTTTCCTTCATTTTTCAACTGTAAACGCTTGCTCTCAATAACTGCCAATTTTTCTTCAAGCGAATTGGCAAGGTTTATTTGTCTTGAATTGCAGTAATTCATTAGAGCGATAAAGACGTCGGCGGCTTCTTCGGCTAAGTCATTTTTGGAAATTTCTCTACCTTTCCAAGCTTTTTTTTCTAAATTTGCCAACTCTCCGGCTTCGCCGCAAAGCTCTAAACAAAAAAACTCAGGCTGCCGCTGAGTGAATAAGTCATTTTGATAGCTATCGAATTCTTTTTGAATAACCGATAAATTATCGAATGTATCAGAAAAATATTTATCTATCATTTTTTCTCATCATCAATATTCTTTATAAATTGCATTTTCACGGTTTCAATTTTCCGTTCGGAGCTTTTAGTGATCTCAAATTTATAACTGCCAACAAAAAATTCTTCTCCTTCGCGGGGGAATCGACCAATATTATTTGTAATAAAACCCGCCAAAGTTTTGTAGTCTTCGCTTTCTTCGAGCGTCGCGGGCAAGATTTCATTTACGTCATCGATGGAAATAGACGCATCAACTTCATATTCATTTGTTGCTATCTGCGTGGCAAGTGGTACGTCTTCGTCGTATTCATCTTGAATTTCGCCAAATATCTCTTCGATAATATCTTCCATAGTTACAATGCCGGAGACTCCGCCAAACTCGCTAAGGACAATCGCCAAATGATGGTGATATTTCTGCATTATTTTTATAAGCCTGTGTATCTTTTCGTCTTCTTGTACAAAGAAAGGAGGTCTGATGATGTCTTCGAGAATTATCAAATTATTATTGGCAAGCATATTTAGCAAATCTTTGCCGTAAATTTCCCCGATAATATTATCAATCGTCCCTTTGTAAACTGGAAGCCTTGAGAAACCTTCTTCGATAAATATAGACACAATGGTGTCTTGCGGGTCGTCTATATCTATGGCTGATATATGCGTGCGTGGAACCATAATGTGCCAAACTGGAGTATCCGAGAAATCGACCACGTTTTCTAAAAGCTCTTGCTCTTCGGTGTCTATTAGTCCACTCTTGGATCTTTCCTCGATGATGTCTCTAAAGTCTTGATTACTGTCATGTATTTCTGAACTATCTTTTGATTTTTTTTCAGATGGTTTGATGTTTTTGTTATTCAAAAACTTCAAATTCCCAGTAAAATAAAAAATACCGGGTAGCAAAAAAACCAATACGAATATAATTAGCAAATATATCAACATTTAGAATTTATTCCAAAATTAGCGAATATGATTTATAGAAAAAATTCCTTTCCAAATGAAAGCTGAAGTAATCCGATAAGAATCTAAGGATTTCTTTTTTGGATTCATCATCAATTTCAATTTGGATAATATCATCTATTTTCAGTTTAAAAATCGACTGCATAATCACGGCGCTCTTACGAGTAAAAACGAAAACATTTTTTTGTTGGCTTGAGAATCCAGCCGGCGAGCCATCTTCGAGCGAAAAATAAAATTTATTCTGCACTCGCAAATCGTCTTCTATCATAAAATCAAAATGCAGATAAAAGCCCAAGGTTTCGGCTAATTTAAATTGCGAAGCTACAAAAAGCGAAAACGGGTTCGCGGGCTTTTGGTTTAATGATTTAAATATTTCAGTGGAGTAATCAAATAATTCTTGATTGGGATGATTCTCCGAGTGCGTAAGATAAATTGATTCAGCCAAGATTAAAGCCGACGCAAGGTGTTCAAGCGAGGAAGTAATCTTAGAAAATGCTTGCACCAAATCTGCCGACGCCAAAAGCTGTAAATCAGTATTTGACTTTTTATAAAAAGTAATTTCCACCCAACTCAATGGCTCAAGAGCAGATCCGAATTTGCTTTTAGGATTGCGAGAGCCTTTGGCTATAAGCGATAGCTTGCCATAATCTCGCGTAAAAGCAGAAATTATCTTGCTCGAATCGCCAAACTTTGTTGTTTTAAGGATGATAGCAGTAGTTTTTACAAGCATGATTTTTTACTTTGTAAAATAATTCTAAATTGGTGATTAAAACTTTCCATAAATATTAACAACCAGCGAGAATTGCATTGTTATTTTCAACGCTTTTCAATGATTTTGAAATAATTTCTTTAAGCACATCTAAATCAATTTTTTCCAAGGATTTGACATAGAGGCAGCCTTTGCCGAGCTTATGAGTGCCGAGCCTGCTTAGCTCATCTTCGATACCATTAAATCCTGACATAATGTAAATTGAATGTTGTGCTTTGCGCGGTGAGAATCCGAGCTTAAACCAATCTCCCTGCCTACCGGTTGAATAAGTATATTGTATGTCGCCAAAGCCGATGATTGAACCACCCCAAAGTTTTGGCTCGGAGCCAGAAAGTTCCTTCATTATATCGAGCATAATCCTGCTTTCGTCCCGCTTTTTTTCATCTTCCAACTTATCAATGAAAGCCATTACGTCTTCATCAGTTTTTTTGGTTTTTAATTCTACTTTTTTTATCTGTTTCGGTTTACTTGTCTTTTTTGTTGGCTCAGTCATGGCTCATTCCGCAATTTTGTTTTCTAAAATATCTTGCAAATCATCAGGCAAAAAATCCAAGAAATTATAGCCAGATAACTTTTCGATTTTTCTGACTGTCGTTTTGTATTTTTCCCATTTATCTTTTCGTATGCCAATATCATTGGGCATTAAAACAGCTATAATTTTAGTAGAAGGCTTAATATCTAAAATATTTTGATTCTTGTCGAGAACTATTACAATTTTGTAGCAACTGACGGGAAAGCACACCCGAGAATTAGTATCAATATGGCATACGCTTCCGATGGGTCCGGTAATGATAAATAGCTCTTTATTTTGCTTTTTGCACAAGTCCTCGCAGTAGTATTCAAAATTCAGCCAAGGACCACGATTTAAGTCAGGCCTCTGAGGAATGACATTTGTAAGCAAAAAAGTAGATTTATTGTCCTCGTCATTATCGGTTCTCTCTTCGCTACGGACGAGATGCCCTCTATCGAATCCGGTGTTGGTATAGTCAGTGTGCTTGACGCGCAAATAGTCAATCGGAAGCGATGTGTCGGAAATAAAACTTCCGCTGTAACGCGGGGCATCGCCGTACCATTTGGAGTTCAGCTCGTAGCTAACCCAATTAGTTATATTCGTGTTTTTATTGTAGCTTAAAGCATATTGTTTCCGCACGATTATATAATCATCGGTTGTATCGTTGTCGTGTGGTATTCCAATTGATAAATGCACGCTGTCGCCAGTAAGCACACGTAATTTGGCAGGAACTTTAGCGCCGAGCCTAACTTGTGCAAAAATTAATAGAATGACTAATATAGAAGCAAACAGTCGAAAGCTTTTGTTATTCATACTAAATGTTAAATTAAATTTTTATAAAAGTAAAACAATTTTCAAATTTGCCGATTGCAAATTCATTGGTTTCGAGGAATTGAACGGGAAGTTCCCTCGTTTGCTCCTTACCTCGGAAAGAAGCAAAGAGACTGAATTTTTGTATATCCATTTGACCAAAGGGTAATAATTATCGAATTCCTTAATGAGTACAGGATCAAAAAAGTCCACCCATCGCTGTAATAAATTGTCTGTCATCCATGCACCAAAAAGCGAGCCAAAAGTGTAATCATTAAAAACTATGGCGTGTTCGTAATCGAGAGATAGATTCATAAAATCGGTGAGGCTTATCTCGGCACCGCCGCTATAAATCGTTCCGAACTTCATTTTTTCATCATAGATATTTTGAATTGCTTCATTTCTGAAATTTCTGGGTAGCATTTCAAAATCAGTTCTTGTCCATGCAATTGATCCGGCGTGGTTAAGCAGTAACTTCATACCATTGGGCAGGTGGTATCCCATGCCATTTTTCAAGCCGAAGCCAAAACGCCAGGAATCAATTGTCAAATCGCTTGTCGTTGTTTTGTAGGGCTTTAGATGTGAGGATATATTACCCAAAAAAGCAAATTCTGCCGAGTGTTCGAGCAAACTCGGATAGCCCTCTATTTCTTTGGTACGGAAAAAGCCGTAATCAACTTGAGAATTATAAGCAATAGCGAAATTTTCCGGAACAATGAAATTCGGATCGATTGACACAACGCCATAGCCAAAACGAAGAAGAGTCTGATTCACTGGTTTATTTTCATCATCGAAAAACTTAGAAAGCAAATCATCTATCGACAAATCTTTTTCTGATGCCAAAAGCAAATTCGGGGAAAAACTTATAAAAAGCAATATATAACAAACGAATTTCATATCTAACTAATAATTAAAAAACAAAAATATAAGATAAATATCGAACATCAAAGAAAAAAAATTGGACATAAGCAAAGAATATCATATTTTTGTATTCATGAAATTAAAAAATTATTAAGATAGTAAAATGAAAATCATTCAATCTTTGGCATTAATCGGAATCATATTAGCTATATCAAGCTGTGGAAGCGGAAAAGGCTTTGAAAGCCGCAATCCGCAAGAAGTTTACGATAGAGCTGTAAAATACTACAATGATGAAGATTATCTCGAATCCCGAAATTTATTTGAAATGATAAAATTGCAATATTCGGCAACGGAATTTGCCGATGACGCCCAATTTTACTTAGGCGAAATAGCTTACAAACGCAACGAATTCGTTATAGCTGCGTTCAGCTTCAATCAACTTCGCAAATCCTACCCGGGCAGCGAATACGCAAAAGCAAGCCTTTACAAAACTGGCATGAGCTTTTACGAACTCTCTCCGAAATTCGATAGAGACCAAGATTACACAAAAAAAGCAATTGCGTCTTTCCAAGAATTTCAATATATTTATCCGGGCGATTCGCTTTATGAAATATCCGGACAAAAAATAAACGAACTCCGCACGAAGCTCGCTTATCGCGAATTTTTTACTGCTGAATTATACGAAAAGCTGGATAGTCCAGGTTCATCTTTAATTTACTACAATTCTGTAATTAGTGATTACTCCGATACCGAATATTACGAGCCGAGCTACTTGGGCAAAATCAAAGTGCTAGCACTAATGGAACGATACGATGAAGCTAAAGGTACTATTGAAGTCTATAAAAAACTGTTTCCAAACGGGAAATTGTCCGCAGACGTCAAAGAAATATCTAAAACAATCAAATAATATTTCTAATTGTTATTGAATTAATTTTCAAATGCCCACGATACAGACAAATGAAACATTCGGTCTGTCATTGGGTAATATGGTACGAAATAATAATTTTCAGACAAAATATTCTCGAAGGCTGCTTTTATAAAAGCGTTGCCAAGTCTAAGCGACACGAAAGCCTCCATGCCATTGCCCATCAAATTGCTTTTGAGTTCTGAAGAAATAAATTCTTGGCTTATCGGATAGTACCGAAGCCCCGTAAAGCTGCTCATAATTAGTCCGGAAACTCCCCCGCGAAATATACTTTTTCCTATATTGTATTCATAATAAGCCATTGCTTTTGCCAAGAGATTCGGGAATATCTTGCTATTTTCCGAATTCAACATACTATACGAGCCGTCGAGTTCTATTTCATAATTAATAAGATTTAGTAGCTTTGATGAATATTTGATTTGGCTGCCGAAGACATCAGTATTATTGCAATTGCAATCAGCCGAGTAAACCAAATAATTTCCATCAATCGATTGAGAAGCTAAAATTGGGTTGTTTACCCGCCGAGCGTATAATTTTATTGAATAATCGTAATTTCGACCTGACTTGTCCAAGCCTACAATTGCCAAATAATGTGTTTCTTTGGGCTTATCCAAGCCCTGCATAATTGAGGGCATAATCTCTGAGCGAGAGGCGTCGAAATAAAATTTTGAATTGTCCGGCAAAATCATACTGAAATTTCCACCAAACGAAACAAGATTTTCGCCAAAAGAACGGGCTAATCTGCCGCCACCGGTTACAGCAATATTGCTCGCCAAGTTCCATTTTAATTGCGCAAAAGCAGCGTAATTAGTGGTGGCATATTTATTTTTCAATACATTTTCATCAATGTCTATATGAACAAATTCACCGCCCGCTTTGCCGTTCAGCGTCTTGTTTATGTCATATTCATACATCAAATTTCCACCAAAATATATGGAATTATAGCCCGAGCGCCCCGAGG
>JBBRJR010000053.1:0-12439 GCA_038218865.1 Kapaibacterium sp. (SeqCode)
TAAAGATGTAAGTATCATCGCAAGGTTATTTGAGCATGCGTGCCAGTCTTAAAAGCACGTCATTTGACTTATGAGACAGCCCCCTACTGAATTATCGAACAAATAAATATTTTGGGCGAACGCACAGGTTCGCCCCTACAAAAATCAATGTGCAAACGGTTTTTGGGCGAACTTGCGTTCGCCCCATACGGTAAGCCTTCTTTCCTAACGCCCACAGCCTTCTTCGGTGGCTCAAGCTTGTCGAAGCCCACTGACAACCGGAAACTGATAACCGGAAACCCTCTTCCCTACCGCCTATTTCTTCTTCTTTTCCTTTGCCTTGTTCCGTTTCAGAGCCTCGATTTTATCGTCATAATCTTGTTTTTTCTTTTGTTTTTGTTCAGCTTCGATTTCTTTTTGCGTTTTAGGTATTAGTTTCGATTTTTCAATGCTTTCGAGAGAGTCCTTTGTATTCTGCTCTTTCTCTAATTTTTCGTCTTCTTCATCATCAGAGCCTCCGCCGAAAAAACTTCCTAAGAGCCAACTGTTTTTGGCTGCATCCATTGTTTTTTTGAAGCTTTTGGTGCCATCATTGACGTTTATGATTATTTGGTCGATATTTCGAGCTGTTTCGGGGTCGTACAATAATTTTCCTATAGTTCCCTTTCCAGAGCTGATACTACTCGAGACGCCAGCCAAATCATTTGTAATTGTAGCAGTATTCACGAATATTTTGTCTATATTCCCCGCAAACTCAGGATCCATAAATAACTTACCAACGGTACCCTTTCCTGTACTGATGCTATTCATAACTTCAGCTAAATCATTTGTAATTAAAGCCGCATTGTCCGCCGTAGTTTTTAATTTCGCCAAAACTTCATCATAGCTGATTGGCACTGTTATCCCAATCCTATCGTTGTCTTCGATTTCGGCTTTTCCCTCCGTTCCGGGCGAAATGTACATTAGTTTATTGCCCATCAAACCATCTGTTCCAATCTCCGCTTTGGAGTCTTTTTTGATAAATTTTTGAACATCGACATCGACTACCATTACTACTTTTACTGTCGTATCTGTCAATATTTCAATGCCTTCGATAGAGCCTACATTGATACCCGCAAAACGAACATTATTGCCAACCTGCAAACCATTGACATCTTTGAAAAGTGCGCTAACCCTGAACGTAGAGCTAAACAGCTTCTTAGTTTGTCCTATATAGTAAATTCCTGCTATTAAAATAATAATGCCGATGGTAACAAAAATTCCTAATTTGATCTTATTGAATGAATCTTTTTTCATATTAATTTTCCATTATAATTATTCGAAAAATGAGCGAACCCATTCGTCTTCAGATTTTTCTAGTTCCTCAAAAGTGCCTTCGGCTGAAATCAACCCTTCCTTCAGTACAATCATACGGTTAGCAGTAATCTTTGCGCAAGCAATGTCGTGAGTTATGATGATTGATGAAGTGTTGTATTTCTCTTGTACGTTTAATATTAGTTCACTAATTTCTTTTGATGTAATTGGGTCGAGCCCGGTTGTTGGTTCGTCGTACAGCATTATTTCAGGCTTCAGGATTAATGTGCGAGCAAGTCCTAATCTTTTTCTCATTCCGCCAGATAGCTCTGAGGGAATTTTGTCTATTGCGTCTTTAAGTCCAACATTGTCAAGTGCTTCTTCGATCATTTTTTTTATTTCATCTTTTGAAATGTCCTTTGAATCTCGCAGCGGGAAGGCTAAATTTTCCCTAACTGTCATCGAATCGTAAAGCGCTCCGCTTTGAAACAAAAACCCGATTTTTTTTCTTGTTCTATTCAATTCTTCGGTATTTAAATCGTGAATATCCTCGCCCAAGACTGTCATTTGACCGGCGTCAGGTTCGATTAGAGCAACCATACATTTGATTAGAACAGATTTCCCGCTTCCTGATTTGCCAATAATAACTAAATTTTCACCTTTTTTTAGTTTAATATTAACGTCGATTAGCACATCATTCTTTCCAAAAGATTTTTTGAGATTTTCGATTTCTACAACGTTTTCGTTTTGTTGCGATGTCTCAGATTCGGCAGTATTTTTTTTGTTTATTTCCATTTGATTAGTCTATAAATTTGATTAGTCTATAAAGAAGCTAGTTAATTGAACTGCAATAACGTCGAGAACAAAGACCATGAGCGAGCCCAAAACAACTGATGAGTTTGCGGCTTCGCCAACGCCTTCGGTGCCTTTATTTGAGTTATAGCCCTTGTAGGTTGCTATTAAACCGATAGCCAAACCAAAGAATACTGTTTTAATGAGTGATGGAAAAACATCTGTGAATTTCATAGATGCCAGTGCTTGATGAATGAACAGATTAAAGCTAACGTCGCCTTTGATATTCACTCCGACAAACGAACCCATTATAGAGATTATATCGCTGAATAATGTTAGTATCGGAAGCATTAAGGTAGCGGCAAGTACCCGCGTAACTATTAAAAATTTAAACGGATTAGTACCCGATACTTCCATAGCGTCTATCTGCTCCGTTACTTTCATCGAAGCTAACTCAGCACCAATTCCGGAGCCTACTTTTCCGGCAAAAATCAATGCCGTTAAAACTGGGGCAATTTCACGAACCAAAGAGATTGCTATCATAGCAGGCAGCCATGATTCAGCTCCAAATTCTGCAAGTGTTGGGCGGGATTGTACAGTTAAGACAAGCCCTAAGATAAAACCGGTAATGCCCACTAAAGGAAGTGCCTTATATCCAATAAGATATGCCTGCTTTAAGTTCTCGTTCATCTCGAAAGGTCTTTTAAATAGTTCTTTAAAAAATCGTCCCGTGAAAATTGAAAACCTTGCAACACTTATAAAATATAGCTCTAAGAAATTATATTTTTTCTTAGTCCCCGCCTGCGATTTCGTATTAGCGCCGCTGGCTTCAGAGGCTTTTGCGTCAATTTGTTTTTTCATTTTTTAATTGAATATCATTTATTTTCTTGTAGAGACACAAAATTTTGCGCCGCTACCTGAATATCGTATTTTTTGAGGCTGACTCATAAAGTAAGAAAAAGGTGTTTCAAGTCCAGCACGAATGGTGAATGGACAATCTGAAGGCACTTACATATTTTTAACACCACAAGCGTTAATTTGACCTCTCCCCAGCCCTCTCCGAAGGAGAGGGAGCAAGAAAAACTTATAGTAATGGTTACGTAAGTTCTTACAATGTAAACACTTCTTACTGGGGCTGTCTCAAAAGTCATTATTTGATGACAGACAAGAGTGTCTGTCCTACTAACTCCCTGAAATATTGTTAGGTCGGACATTCTTGTCTGACCATATTTCCCGAAAACATGACTTATGAGACAGCCTCTTGGGGGTGTTTAAAAATGCTGACACCATCACATTGTTAATTCAACACACGTGCTTGACTTAGTAACATATTTATTTCCTTATGAGGCAGCCTCTCCCGCTGAGGTCAATGTAAGATTTTGGGCGAACAGCCATTCACCCCCAAGGAAATCACCATGCAAACATACGCTTTGGGCGAACAGCCATTCGCCCCTACGGAACCTTTCTTCCCCGCCGCCTGATATCTAACTTTCCCCAAACATTCTTGAAGCAAATTCTTTAGCTTTTTTGCGGTGGTCGTCTTTGATGTGTACCGCTACGACGGCGATTGCACTCAGCATAACGCCTAAGTCGTCCGAGAATCCGATGATTGGCGCAATATCCGGAATAATATCAATCGGCACTATGAAATAGCCCAAGGCGCCCATTATAACTCCTTTTGCCCATTTCGGTGTATCGCCATCCATTAATGAATAATACAATTCAAGTGCGACTTGAATTATTTTTTTTCCGGCATTCTTCCAATTAATATTAATTTTTTTCCAAAACGATTGTTTTGAAAAGTTTTTTTCGTAAGAAAGTTCTTCATTCATAAAATTATCCTCAAAAGTAATGGTTTTATTAATAAACGTTTAATATTGAAAATTATTTGCGTCAAAGTGAAAATATTTTTATTTTATTCTACTTCTTAAACTGCTAAGCGTCAAACCTAAATATTTAGCTGTATGAGTTTTGTTGCCAGCAAATTTTTCAAGGGCTTTTTCAACGATTTCATTTTCAAAATCTTCCAAATTCAAGCCTTCCTCAGGCAAGACGAATGAGCCAAGCCGCAAAACTGGTTTATTGTCTATCATTGAATCAATATCATATTCGAGGAAAGAAAGATGATTGGCTCGCAATTCGTATTCGTCATAGAGCAGCACAATTCTTTCTATAGCATTTTTAAGCTCACGAATATTTCCTTTCCAAGCATGAGACTCGAGAATTGATATAGCATTTTTTTCAATCAGTCTGAATTTTTTCTTCTTTTTTGTGGCAAATTCTACCAAAAACATTTGTGCAAGCGGGGCGATGGCTTCCTTTTGCTCGCAAAGTGGGGGGATAGTTATAGTTGCTGAATTTATCCTATAGAATAAATCGTATCTAAATTTATTTTTTCTGACTAGCTGGGCTAAGCTCTTATTTGTGCAAGCAATTATTCGTATATTTATTTTGGTTTCTTTGGTTCCGCCGACGCGGAAAAAGCTTTTTTCTTGGATAACTCTCAGTAACTTCGCTTGCATTTCGAGCGGAATTTCTCCAATTTCATCCAGCAGTATGGTGCCGCCATTAGCTAATTCAAGTTTTCCGATTTTTCCGTCTGTCGAGCCGCCAGTGAAAGTGCCAGCCTCATAACCAAAAAACTCTGTTTCAAAGAGATTAGTAGAAATTGCGGCGCAATTGATTGTTACATACGGCAATTTACTGCCTTTGGTTCCGTGGTGAACAAGCGAGGCGATAATCTCTTTGCCCGTTCCGCTATCGCCTTCAATTAAAACAGGGACATCGGGGTCTTTGTGTAATTTGTAGGACATAGTAACTATGTTCTTCATGGTTTGCGAAAAAATACCAATTTTATGCTCGAAACCCACTATGTCAATATATGGGAAATCTGGAAACTGCTCACCGTTATTGTTAATTTCGTCATCTTTTAAAGGAGAGTTGCCAAAGGGAGAGCTGCCGAGGGCCTCTTCAATTGATATATTTTTTATAATTTCGCCTAAACGGTTAATGTCGATGGGCTTGACGAGATAGTCGAAAGCTCCTTGGCGTATGGCTTCGATTGCCGTTTCCACTTGTGCGAAGCCAGTTAAAAGTATGACTTTGGTTTTTTTGCCTTTGGGCGAGCTTTTTATTTTTTTGAGGAGGTCGAGTCCGTTCATGACGGGCATTTTTATATCTGTTATAACGACGGAGTAATTATTTTTTAAAAACTTTTCGTAAGCTATCTGCCCAGAGCAAGCTTCATCGACACGGTAGCCCAAAAGCCCGTCGATATAGGCTGCGAGCATTTCACGGCTGATGTTGTCGTCATCAACAAGTAGTAGTTTATTCATCGCAAATCTCCAAAGGAATAATTTGTTTAAACCGTACAGTAAAAGAAACGCCGCCTGTTTCGTTGTTTTTCGGAGTGATTGAAGCATTGAACTTCTGCAAAAACATTTTCACAATAGACAGTCCTAAGCCCGTACCACCCTCATTTTGACGCGTAGAAAAAAACGGGTCAAATAACTTATTTTTATCAATATCTGGCAACCCAACGCCATTATCTGAAATTATCAGATAAATATATTCATTGTCTTTATATGTTATTATGCGAATGGTTTTGTTATTGATTTTAATTTTGTCTAATGAGTGAATAGCGTTGGTAATCAGGTTATTGACAATAAGTTCCAGATGAATTGTATTTGCCATAACGAAGAGACTAAGGGGAGAAATCTCAAGTTCAAAGAAAATCTCATGCGATTGCGCTCTCATTTTAGCTAAATTTATTGCAGAAAAAACTGCGTCGTTCAAATTTACCTGTTCTTGCAAATTTTGATTTGAATCAATCCAAATACTACGCATGTGCTTGACTATAGAATCAATACGGTTCGTTGCCTTAGAAATGCCTTCGAGCATAGTTATAATTGGTGTTGGCAAGGCTTCCCCGTTCGAGCTGTTCCATGAGATAATTCCTTCCGAGCCGATACGAATTGCGTTCAAAGGCTGTGAAATTTCATGGACAATACCGCCAGCGATAACGCCAATAGATGCCAGCCGAGCAGAATTATGGAGCAATTCAAGCGCCTGATGTTTATTTTCTACAGCTTCGAGTGTAGCCGTTAAAGCATTTTCTTTGGCAAGCTCGACTTGCTTTCGCTCGGATATATCCAAAAGCGTAACAATTATGGCATCTGATTGCTTAAGTTTGTTTTTGACAAGCGATGCGTTTATTTCCATTTGAAGTTCGACGTTATTAACAGTTTCGATATCAATCTGATAATTGAACAACTTTTTGTTTTTTTGGACCAATGCAAGTGCTTCATAAAGTTGCGGGTGTATGCGTGGATGAGTTATATTTATTATATTCAGAGGATCGACAGCCAAAATTTCGTGCAAACTAAAAAATTGCATAATAAGCTGCGAAGCAAAAAGTATATCGAAATTTGAATTTATCAACATCGTAGCAATCGGAGAGGTTTGCACTAATGTCTCAAAAAGTTCCTTTTGCTGCAATATTTCTTCATTAATACGATGAACCTCGGTCATATCACGCAATAAAGTAAAGAGAAGCGTTTTACCATTATAAGGAATAGCCGTCAGCATAGCGTCCACGTGCTTTACATCGCCCCGCCGATTTACGTGCATCCAGTCAAATCGATTAAAGCCGTTTTCGTAAGCAAAGGTGATCATTTTTTTTGCTTTTGCGTTTGAATATGTTTCATCATACTGCAAATGAGGGGAATTATCCGCAGGCGAAAGTCCAATGAGGTCCATTTTACTGTCAAAGCCGAAAAAATCAAGTGCTGCTTGATTGCAATCAGACCACTGCTCGCCATCTATCAGTAAAATAGGATCTTCTGACTTTTCAAAAAGTAATCGATATTTTTCTTCGCTTTCGTCAAGGGCGTTTTGCACTGCTTTTAAATTAGCTATATCCGCTAATATGCTGTCTTTTTTATTTGAGTTGGTAATCTTTTTTGACAAATAATCCTCTCTGGCATTAATCAATATCCGCCCAACAATTTACAAAAAATATCGATATAAAAAGAATAATATTTAGTGAATTATGCAAGATTAATCATATAGTAATTAATTATATATTATTGACATACGATTTGAAATTTATTTTATTTTTTTTTAAACACAAATAATAAATTAATTACAATTTTAACCATTTTTCTCGTCTTATTTCTTTTTAAAAAAATATATTTTCAGACAATGCAACATATTGAATTTAATAAATTAAGAAACACTTCTCTTTTATTTACCGACTTTCTTTCAAGCTCGGAGAATATAGGCGAAAGGTTCCCGGGCAATTCTAAATTAAACGATTTATCCTATCTAAAACATTTAGCTTATGGTTTTTCTGCTCGACCAGCAGCAGAAAAAGTAATAATTCAATCTATGCGAAATTTGGATAAATCGTCTCGACAAAACGCAAATATCGAACTAGCCCCAAAGCCCAACACGCTATTTGTTTCAACAGGGCAACAAGCTGGGTTTTTAGGTGGACCGCTCTACACGTCATTTAAAATCGCAACAGCTGTCAGCAAAGCCAAAAAACTTTCGGAGCTTTATCCTGATTTAAATTTCATTCCGCTTTTTTGGCTAGAAGACAACGACCACGACAGCCGCGAAGCAGGACAAGTTTATGTATTTGACAATCGGCAAGAGCCGCACTTGGTTTCGGCTTACGGCGATGAGCCAAAGATGACGCCAGTTTCGGAGCTCGCATTTTCGGAAGATATCGAAGACAGGATAGATCAAATTATTGATTTGCTGCCTTATTCGGACTACAAAGACGAGACTGCGTTGCTGCTGAAATCAATATACAAAGAAAAGCAGTCTTGGGGCGATGCGACAATTCAGCTTTACCAAACACTTTTTAAAGGAACGGGGCTGTTGTTTGCCAAAGCCAGCGTTTGCCGCGAAGAAGGTCTTTTTGCCGATTTGGTTAGAAATAATTTAGAAAGCGAAGAAAGCATAGCTCGGTTAAACGAAGTAATTTCTACTTCTAACGAAAAGATGAGGCAAGCAGGGTACGATATTAATTACGAGGTCGAAAAAATAAGCTATTGCTTGCACGAGGGTGGCAATCGCAATGTTATCAGATTTCAAGAAGAAACTGGGTTTTCAGCAGGTGAAAGCAATTTCAGTTTGGGGGATTTGCAAATTTTAGCCCAGCAGCAGCCGGAGAAATTTTCGCCTAAAGTATTGCTTCGACCTATAGCGCAAGACAGTATTTTCCCAATTGCGTTAAGCATTTTGGGCCCCGGCGAAATATCGTATTATTCAATTTTGAAAGAAGTTTATGATTACTTCGGCGTACCTATGCCGGCGGTTGAGATGCGCCTTTCGGCAACGTTTTTATTGCCAAAGCAAAAGGAATTTTTCAAAGATAATGATTTGGACATAGTAAATTTTTTGAAAGATACCGATGAGATAGAAAGCGATTTATCTCGCCTGATGATAGATGAGGAAACGGAAAACGAATTTGATTGGGCAGAGAATGTAATCGAAAAAACATATATGGACTTAAAACCGATAGTTAACGAAGTGGATTTTTCGCTCGATAGAGCAGTCGAGGCGTCGCTACATAAATCGCTCGATTTGCTGGTAATTTTAAAGAAAAAGTATTTATCTCAAAAAAAGAAAAAAAATACCGAATATATTCAAAAATATAGAAAGATGAAAAACTTCATATACTTGCATAACAAATTGCAGGAAAGAAATTTTTCGCCTGTAAATTTTATTAATTTTTATGGTTTAAAGAATTTTGCTAACATTTTGTTAGAACTTGCCGATAATGAAAGCAAGGAGCATATAATTTTTTAAATTATATATTTTATCAAGGATTGACAATGCTTATCACAGAAGTAAAATCACTCGAAATAAGTGATATAAAGGTTATTAGATTTAAAAAATTCCTCGACGAGCGCGGTTATTTCACCGAGACCTATCGCGAAGATGATTTTTACGGCATAGACGAAATGGATTTTATGCGTAAGTATGAATTTCTTCAATTCAATGAAACATATTCTCACAAGAACACATTTCGGGGCTTGCATTTCCAATGGAATCCCTTGATGGGTAAGTTAGTTCGATTAATCAGTGGTCATCTTATAGATATGGCTCTCGACATACGGAAGGATTCGCCTACGTTCGGCAAAATTATTGCTTATGAAATGAAAGTACGCCCCGACAATCAGTTTTCTGATTGGATTTGGTTGCCGCCGGGCTTTGCTCACGGAGCTTTGCTTTTGGAGAATTCTTATTTGCAGTATCTTTGCTCGGCTACTTACAATCAAGCCTGCGAAGCGACAATTTCTCCCGTAGCTAAGGATTTGGATTGGTCGCTTTGCGATGCTAAAATCAAAAAGAAAATCGACAAAGCTTTTGCCGGCGATATTTTAATAAAAGAAAGAGATTTGAATGGCATGACTATTGCAGACTGGTTTAAAAATAATAATTCAGATAAATTTAAACATTTGACTATTTAATATTCGATAAAACAGATACTTAGCTATTTATTTATCGATAATTTTAAGCACTTAACAATAAAATAAAGTGATAGAAAAAGGAATAATACTTGCAGGAGGCAAAGGGACGAGGCTTTACCCCATAACGGCGGTAACAAGCAAGCAATTGCAGCCGATATACGATAAGCCTATGATCTACTACCCCATCTCTACTTTGATGTTAGGCGGGATTGTCGATATTTTGATAATTTCGACCCCGCAAGACATTCCTCAGTACGAAAAACTTTTAGGCACAGGCGCGGCTTGGGGCATTAATATTACTTATTGCGTGCAAGATGCGCCACGCGGCTTGCCAGAGGCTTATATTTTAGGCGAAGAATTCCTTTCAGGCAAGCGCAGCGCTTTGATTCTGGGCGACAATTTATTTTACGGCAAATTGGATTTCTTCCGTCGCGGATTAGAAAGCACATCGCCCGGAGTTATTTTTGCATATCGCGTGGACAATCCGAGCGATTACGGCGTCGTTGAATTTGACTTGGGCGGCAAGGTTCTTTCAATAGAAGAAAAGCCCCGCGAGCCGAAATCCAATTACGCCATACCGGGTTTGTATTTATTTGACGGCGAAGTAAGCCAAGTAGCAAAGTCGCTCGTGCCAAGCCTGCGTGGCGAATTAGAGATAATCGACATACATAAACATTATTTGGCAAAGGGTGAGCTGAGTGTCGAAAAGATAGGTCGTGGCGTCGCGTGGCTGGATACCGGCACGCCTGAGAATTTAATCGAAGCGTCATCATTTATTATGGCAATAGAAAAGCGGCAAGGTACAAAAATTGCTTGCCTGGAAGAAATCGCTCTTTTCAGAGGTTTTATAACAAAGGAAGAGTACTTACGAAATATTAATAGTCTGCCTGAGTGCGATTATAAAAAATACTGCAAAAAAATTGCGGATTTATTTTAAATATTAATTTTTACTATTATATTATTTTACGAAAATATATTATATTTGAAAGAATTAAAAAAATATTTGTGATATTATTATGAACAACAAAAAGTTAATAAAAACTTTGCATTTTGGAGAAATAGAGGTAGAGCCGCAGCACATATTTCGTTTTGACGACGGCATGCTTGGTTTCGATGAATTGCATGAATATGTACTCATTAGCGAGGAATCCACCGTGCCATTCAAATGGCTTATATCGCTGGAAGAGCCTACTATTGGCTTTCCGCTTTTAAGTCCATGGCATATTGATTTATTCTACGAGCCCGGGCTAAAATATGATATTGATAGTCAGGTATTGTTCGTAGTAGTAACATTGGAAGACGACAACGGAGAGATGTCTGCCAATATGAAAGCGCCTGTTATATTCGACGTAGTTCGTCAAAAAGGTGAACAGGTTATACTGCCATCGGAGAAATACTCTACTAATTACATAATCAAAAAAAGCTAAGAGAAATAGTTTTATCGAAAATTGACACATTGAAGGAAGTATATTATGCTCGTTTTATCAAGGAAGATAGGCGAAGTCGTTACAATAGGAAATTCAGTCCAAATAACGGTTTTAAGCTACGATAGAGGTATCGTGCGGCTTGGAATAAAGGCACCGAAGGCAATACCGGTACATCGAAAAGAAGTACACGACAAAATTGTAGAAATCAACAAACATGCAGCAAGGACGCAATTAATGGCATTGCAGCAAGCTATAGCGAATTCTGGAATGAGATTTTCAAAATTAAAAGGCGATGATTTGACGATGGCTGCCTCGATAAAGCCTTCTCAAATTCTTAGCAGAGAATCAATAAAGTAGGTGGCAAATGACTGACTATTCTGTACTCATTATAGATGACGATATTTGGATGCAAAGGATTTTGTCCAAAACCTTATCCAGCTATGGTTTCAAGATTTCTTACCTTGCCTCAAACGGATACGCCGGCATTGGGCTAGCCGTTGAGCATTTGCCTACGCTTATTGTTTTGGACATACTCATGCCAGAGCTTTCAGGTCATCAAACCTTGAAAATCGTCAAAAATATAAAAAGCACCAAGCAAATACCAGTAATTATGGTTTCGGCACTGTCGGACGTAGAGAATCTGGGTCTCGCCGTCAAAAGCGGAACAGCCGGCTTTATCTCGAAACCGTTTACCCGTGCCACAGTATTTGATAAGCTAATAGATATATTTGGTCAAGAAAAGCTGGAAATGATTGGCAAGGGCATTCCGATAGATCCAGATGAATTGTACGTTAGCGAAAATGTCATAGCCAAAAAGCAGCGGGATTTACTATCACATGCCACAGCACCGCGCGAGCCTGAAGAAACTGGCAATGCTTTGAGCGCAGCCGAGCAAGACAACACCAAGCCCGTTCCGACAGTGCAATCCGAAGTAATATTAAAGCATTACCAAGATGACGAGAAAAAAAGTATCGAATCGATAAAAAAGCTATTATTAAGAAATCGGAAGTAATTTTGGTAAAAACAGCAAAAAACGAAAAAAAGATTTGTCAAAGTCAAAAAAAAGTCTTAATTTTGTATTCTTGATTTTTCAAGTTGGTCCCATCGACTAACGGTTAGGTCACCAGCCTTTCACGCTGGCAGTAGGGGTTCGAATCCCCTTGGGATCACAGGCAAAGCCGAGCATTACGCTCGGCTTTTTTGCGTTTCGAGCTAAACATAAAGCTGATATGCCGCAAGGAAGAAATAATAATATATGGTTCTAATTTAAGGATAAATTCGTATATTTCCTTGATTTTGAACCATGCTAGTAGGGAAATGCAGGATATATGCGTGTTCCAACCTTATATCTCAAACGGTATTTTTAAATTAAATGTTATATTCCTGCCCGGGTTGTAATAGTTCACTTCTTTTAACGTCGAAAGATGGTCAATGTATTTTGTATCGAAAATGTTATTAAAGCCA